>DASSIC010000708.1:0-4705 GCA_035692325.1 Gemmatimonadaceae bacterium
CGGTTGGATGGTGAGGATGAGCGCGCAACAAATCGTTCTTCGAAGCGTAACGGAATGAACCGCCGGAAAGATCCCGAATCGTACGCTTTTTGCCGAACTCGCCATCCGGAACGACCACCGTCGTCGCCCTGGAGGCAATCATGATCCGCGTCCGGCACGTCCTGCTGCTCGTCCTCGCCGCCGCCTGCAACGAGAAGATCGCCGGGCCGCTGGCGCCCGTTCCCGTCACGCGCGACGTCCAACCCGCCGATCAGGGCGCGCCACCGCCGCATCAGTTCGGTCCCGACAGCTACCGAATCGGCGTCTTCACGGGCGAGGGCACGACGACGCCCGGGCTCTCGTGCGACAAGACGACGAAGACCGTGCGTGAGTGCACCGGATTTCTCGCGAGCGCGGTGGACGGCACGCTGCTCGACATCACGCTATCGCTGCCGATCGGCGCGCCGAAGCCGATGCCACTGGTGGTGCTCATTCACGGGTACGCCGGCAGCAAGAACAGCTCGGGTGACCTCGTGCCGCCGCTGCTCGCCGAGGGGTACGCCGTGCTGCGCTACTCGACGCGCGGCTTCGGCGACTCGTGGGGGCAGGTGAACATGGTGGACGTGCACGCCGAGGTGGCCGACATGCGCAGCATGATCGCGCAGGTGGTGGACGAGCCCCGATTTCATCTGAATGCCGACGCCGTGGCGGTGACCGGTGCGTCATACGGCGGCGGTCATTCGTGGCTCGCCGCGCTCGAGCCGAACTTCACGAGCCCGCGCGGCAACGCGGTACGCATTCGCACCGTCGTGCCGATCGCCGCGTGGAGCGACCTGTTATACGGACTCATTCCGAATGGGCGCGAGCGCGAATCGATCGACCATCCGGGCGGCGCGAAGCTGAGCTACATCAACGGCCTCTACATCTCCGGCTTCCGGCAGGAGAACAGTGCACGGCCATACTCGAACTACCCCGACTACTTCATTGCCTGGCACGCGGACATCAACGCCGACGAGCCGAACGACATCGATCCGATCTTCCACAGCGCGGTGGACGGCCTGGCCGGCTACCGTTCCATCTGGTGGCAGCAGAGCTTCTGGAGCGACGTGGCGGCGACGCACATCCCCGTCTTCACCGTGCAGGGCTTCACCGACGATCTCTTTCCGATGTCGGAGGCGAAGCGGATGATCCTCGCGCTTCAGACGCTCGATCCAGCGTATCCGGTGACGGCGTACTTCGGCGACATCGGCCACCCGCGCGCCAGCAACAAGACGGGCGAGGTGGACTACGTGCTCGGACTGATCAAGGCATGGCTCGCGTGGTACCTGAAGGGCGCCGGCGCCGCACCGGCGAACGTGGTCTACGCCGCGTTCACGCGGCCGCGCGACGAGCCGTTCAATCCCGCCAACGTGATCACCGTCCCCACACTCGGCGCCCTCGCCACGTCGAGTGTGTCCAAGACCTTCGACGCGCTGCCGGCGACGCTCGTAAACCCGGCGACGGATCCGCTGAGCGGCTTCTTCTGGGATCCGTTGATCATGGAAGGAGCGCGCGAGCTGAAGCCGCTGCCGGTGCCGCCCGAATCGCCGCTCGTGCCGGGCAGCCTCGCGACGTACGACGTGCCGGTGTCGGAGCTGAGTGCCGGCGGCGCGCTCACGATCGCCGGCCAGCCGACGGTCACCCTGCACGCTTCCACCGTCGCGTACCGCGTGCAGCTGGACGTGCGGCTGTTCGACGTCGTCGGTGCGACGAAGCAGCTCGTCACGCGCGGCACGTACACGCTGCAGAGCGCGAGCGGGCTCACGATCGGCGACGTCGACGTCGCCATCCCGACCTACGGCAACCTGTATCGCGTGGAGGCAGGGCACACGCTGCGGCTCGAGCTCACGAACGTGGACAGTCCGTACATCACGCCGAGCCGAGTTCCGAGCGCGACGATCGTGAGCTCGGTGCGGCTCGACATTCCCACCAGGTGAGCATCATGCCAAGCATGCTTCCGGCGACGACGCAGGCCGGCAGCACGGCGAGCCAGATGCCGAGCGTGCGGAGGTTGCGCGCAATCGGCACCGGCCCGCCCATGGCACAGGTGAGCAGCAGCGTGGCCACCGCGCCCCACGCCGCCGCTCGGCGCGTCCGTCCAATCCGATTGCCGAGCGCCCACCCTCCGGCGAGGGCGAGCAGGACCGCCACGATGTCCGCGAGCGGATCGTAGCGCCGCGCGATGCCGGCGGCGCGAAGCACGGCGTCGGCGAGACTGATCGGCGCGACGGCCAGCCAGAGCAGCGCGCCGTACCGTGCGCCGAGCCGTGCGGCGCGGTCGATGCCGTGCCGCGTCGCATCCGGGAGGATCACGGAGAAGGCGTGGCCGCACGCCGCGCCGGCAATGGCAGCCAGCGCCACGCCACCGGCGACGCGATTCCAGATCGGCACGATGATCAATGCATGCGCGGTCGCGAACACCAGCGCCGCCGCCAGGCTGCTGGCGATGCCGACGAGCGCGGGGGCGAGGTTGGGAGTGGCGCGGGATCGGGCGAAGAGAGCCATCGCTACGAGGATGCCGTTCGGTGGGCGAGTGTTAATGCCGCTGAGCACCGCACGACCTGTCCCGCACTTGACTCGATCACGCTCTTCGGTGGTGATTGACCGTTTTACGCGTTCAACCTTCACTCGTCCCGCTGTTCGCGAGAGAACGGCGGGACGGGTGAACGAATCCAGAACCGTGAAGAAGTCTTGCGCCATTCGAGATCGCCTGCCGTATCCAGCATTGCGGCAGGTCAACGGCGTAAAGAGTCAACGGCGGGACAAGTATGGTCTACGGCTTGCGCGCGACGAACAGCAGATATCGCATCGCACCAGTCTCGTACGCGGTCCAGATGCGAAGCAGGGTGAGCGCGAACACCCGGTTGCGGCTCGCGCGGTCGAACAGGAAGTGCCGATAGCGTGCGTCACGCAGCAGCCGGACACCGACGCCGCGCGCGCACTTCGGCCAGGTCCGCTTCACCGCGACGGTGAGATCCTCGACGCGAACGTCCGTGAAGCCGGCATCGGCCAGCAGGGCACGATACTCCGACTCGCTCCCCATCCCAGCGAGCCGTCCTTCGCGACAGATCGGCTCGAGCAGATACCGCTCCTCCCATCGGCTCGGCCGCTCGCGCGCGATCCACGCGCACACCGCGAGCCGACCGCCGGCGCGCAGCACGCGATGCGCCTCGACGAACGCTCCCGCCTTGTCGAGCATGTGCTCGGTGCTCTCGATCGCGATCGCGGCGTCGGCGCTCTCGCTCGGCAAATCATTGCGGAGCCAGTCGCGCAGGAGATAGCGCACGCCGGGCGCCGCGGGCTTCGCCGCCGCGATCTCGTACTGGGCTCGACTCACCGTGAATGCGGTGACGTCGGCTGCGTAGCGCTCGGCGAGCAGCCGCGCCGTCGCGCCATAGCCGGCGCCGATGTCCACGACACGCTCGCCATGCCGCAATGCGATCACGTCGGCGAGGTACGTGACGAGCTGCTCGGCGGCCTCCACGTCGGATTCGCGTCCGGTGCGCCACAGCCCATGATGCACGTGCTCGCCCCACACCTCCCGATAGAAGACGTCGAGCTCGTCGTAATGGTCGGCGACGTCGGATGGGGCGATCGAACGGGAGGGGAGGATCATGCGACGTTCGCCATTCGACGTTACACGTTGTCACGGTTCACGGTTCACGGTTCACGGTTCACCGTTCACCGTTCACCGTTCACCGTTCATCGTTCCCGGGCGTCTCTCAGCGCGGCTCGCAGCTCCTCCGCCACCACGTTCGACGACAGGCTCATGAGCTGGTCGAGCGCCTGCTCGAAGTCCTCGACCGACATGGACCGCAGGCTGCCGGCGGTGAGGATCGACCCGCCGACGCTCCCCGCACCGCGCACGCGCGGCGTGAGGCGGTCGGTGCCGTGCACCTTCACGTTCCAGATCTCGCGGCCGGTGCGCCGGTCGAGCAGCACCGCTTCGGCGTTGGTGTAGAGCGACGCCGAGCTGCCACTCGCGTCGAGACCGAAGTTGCGCATGTGGACCTCGAGGAGGAAGTCCGCGTCCGCCGCTGAACGGCTGGGGCGCACGCCGAGGTAGCGGCTCGCCCGCTCGAGCGTGCGCGCGGCGAGACTGTCGGTGAGTCGCATGCGCGATGTCGCGCTGTCCATCCGCGCGCGGGCGCGACGAGCCTCGACGTCCTTCACCGCCTTGGAACCGACCTTGGCGGCGAGCTCCACGACGTCGTCGGAGCCGAGATCATAGCTGCCTGTGATGAGACCCGGCGCCGGCGCGCCGAGCACCACGAGGGCGAGGGTGCGGTCAGCGAAGGTGTACTCGTTCAGGTGATGCCGCGTTCCACCGCAGGCGGTCGCCGCGACGAGCAGCGCGAGCGAAGCGGCGAGGGTGGAATATCGCGCGATGGGATGGCGCATGGTCGTCCTCGAGAGGGGAGCGGGGAACCGCACTCGATCAATGGACGATCGACCATAACCCAGGGAACTTCGACTGCCATTCACCGCAGAGGACGCGGAGGACGGCCGCTCGGGATGTCACCATCGCCGCGGTCGAACGGCTTGAAAAAGACCACAGAGAACACAGAGGACACAGAGGAAGAAAAGCGAAAGAGGAAGAGCAACTGCTTGTTCTTGCTGTTGCAGTTCTCTGCGCCCTCTGTGCCCTCTGTGGTTTGTTCAGGCAGTTCTAGTCCTCCGTGTGCTC
>DASSIC010000709.1:0-2103 GCA_035692325.1 Gemmatimonadaceae bacterium
CCGCGTGCCGACAGCTCGCCGCTTGGCCGCGCCGATCCGGCGCGCGTGAAGAGCTGCACCACACCCGCCACGGCGTCGGAGCCATAGAGCACGCTCGCGGGCCCACGCACGACCTCGATGCGCTCGATGTTGTCGATGGTGAGCGACGAGAAGTCGAAGGCGCCACCGGCGTCGTTCACGGGCACGCCGTCGATGAGCACCTTGGTGAACTTGCTCTCCCCGCCCCGCACGAAAAGCGACGTGGCGCCGCCGTACGATCCGGTCTGCGCCAGCGAGAGCCCGGGCACCTCGCGCAGCGCGTCGGCGACGGTGGTGATCCCCTCGCGCCGCAGCCGCTCGCCGGCCAGCACCGTCACCGACGACGGCACTCGCCCCGTCGCGATCGCGGAGCGCGTCGCCGTCACGACGATCGGAGCGGTGCGCGCCGTGTCGGTCGCACGCTCCTGCGCGGTGAGCCATGCCGGCGCGAGCAGCGCGACGAGAGCGAGAACTGCGTGACGGAAAGGCATCGGTCGGAATCGAGGAGTGGTGATCAAGCGGTGATCAGGCGCGCGGGCGCGCGCGAAGGGGAACGAGGGCGGGTGCCCCGACGGCGGGATCGCGCGTGACGACGAGCGGCCAGTCGTAGACGCGCTCGAGCACGGCGCCCTGCATCACGTCGGCCGGTGTGCCGTGCGCCGCGACGCGACCCTCGTGCAGCAGCACGATGCGATCGGCGAACCGGGCGACGAGGTTGAGCTGGTGACTCACGAGCAGCACGGCGTGCCCATCCTGCGCGAGGCGGCTCAGCAGCTCGAACATCGACATCTCGTGCGCGACGTCGAGGAACGTCGTCGGCTCGTCGAGCACGATCGCGTCACCGCCCTGGGCGAGGGCGCGCGCCAGACGTACGCGCTGCCATTCACCACCGGAGAGCTCGGTGATGAGGCGGTGCTCCAGCGCGTACGTCTCCGTCGCGGCGATCGCGGCGTCCACGGCTTCCACGTCGGCGCGCGTGCGGCCACGCCAGAGTCCGAGATGCGGGTAGCGCCCGAGGCCGACGTAGTCGCGCACGCCGAGTGGAAAGGCGGGCTCTTCACGCTGCGTCACCACGGCGACCCGGGTGGCGAGCGCCCGACGCGCTGCGGCGGTCACGAGTGCATCGTCCACGCGGATGGAGCCGCGCGTCAGGGGCACCCGTCCCACCAGGGCGCGCACCAGCGTGCTCTTGCCACTGCCATTCGGCCCCACCACCGCTGTGAGCGCGTGCCTCGGCGCCGCGAGCGAGACACCGTCGAGCGCGGGGCGTTCGCGACGCGGGTAGTGCACGGCGACGTCGTCGAACACGATCATGCGAGCCGCCGCAACCGCGCCAGGAAGAACGGCACGCCGAGGATGGCGGTGACGGCGCCGAGGGGAAGCTCCGCCGGCGGCAGCGCGACGCGCGCGATCAGGTCCGCGAGCACGACGAGCGCCGCGCCGGCGAGCGTCGCCGCACCGATGATGGAGCGGTGCGTGCGTGCGCCGGCCATGCGCACCAGGTGCGGCACGAGCAGTCCGACGAACCCGACGAGCCCCGCCGCGGCGACGGTGCCGGCGGCGAGAAGTGCGCCGGCCACATACACGCCGAGCGTCGTGCGAGCGACGTCCACTCCCATGCCGGCAGCGGTGTCCTCCCCGAGCGCCAGCACGTCGATCGCGCGGGCCAGCACCAGGAGCACCACGAGTCCCACCGCGACGTACAGCGCGAGCAGCCCCACGCCGTTCCAGCTCGCGTCGGCGGCCGAGCCCATCATCCACCAGAGTGCGCCGCGCACCATGCTCGCATCGGCACGCGCGAGCGCGACCATGATGGCCGCGTTGGCGAACGCGCCGACGACCACCCCCGCCATCAGCACGAGGCGCGCGTCACCGCGCCCTCCCGCCGCCCGCGCCACGAGCAGCGTGAGCGCGACGGCGCCGAGCGCGCCGGCGAATCCGGCGAGCGGGATGATCCCGGCGGGCGCATGCAGCGCCACCGCCACCACGGCGCCGACTGCTGCGCCGCCGGACACGCCAAGCAGATACGGTTCCGCGAGCGCGTTGCGCGTCGCGCCCTGGAGCGCGGCACCGGCGGCGCCGAGC
>DASSIC010000710.1:0-2979 GCA_035692325.1 Gemmatimonadaceae bacterium
GAAGAAGGACGCGCAGGCCGCGCGCGGGGCGCTGGAGAATCGCAAGACGATCGAGCGCGCGAAGGGAATCCTCATGCGGCGCACGGGCTCGTCGGAGCAGGAGGCGTATCGCATCCTGCAGCGGACGTCGCAGGACCGCTCCGTGCCGATGGTGGAGATCGCGCGGGCCGTCCTCGCCTCGGAGCCTGGGCTCGCGGAGAACACCAAGGACGGCTGACAGCAGGACGGAACGCAGATTTCACCGATTTCGCAGACACCTCTTTTTCATCTGCGTCATCTGCGGAATCTGCGTTCCAGTCTAGGCTGTTGCGGGCACGGGCTTCGTGTACGCCTCCATCCCCAGCCCCAGGTAGATCGTCAGCACCACCAGCGCCGACGACAGCAGGAAGGGGAGAGGCAGGTAGCGATCGAACAGCCAGCCGAAGAGGATCGGGAAGCAGACGCGCGCCAATCCGCCGAAGGTCTGCTGCACGCCCATGTACAGCCCGCGCTCCCGGCTCGAGATCACTCGTGAGAGCAGTGCCGTCACGCAGGGGAAGGTGAACGCCGTTCCCAGCGGCAGCAGCGCGACGGCCAGCGCGAGGGGCAGGTAGGGGAGCACCGCGACCGCCGATGGCGGCAGCAGGCCGCCCAGTCGCGCGGCGACGCCCGCCGGATCGGCGAGTGGGCGGATGAAGGCGAGCGACGCGATGCCGATCGCGAGCAGCGTGGAGCCGAAGCGGGAGAGCCGAGCTTCGCCGTACTTGTCCACCATCTTGCCGAGGATCAGCGCGCGAGTGAGCACGCTGATCACGCCGGTGTACGCGAAGAAGAAGCCGATCGTCTTGGCGGTGACGTTGAAGCGCACGGCAAGATAGAGCGCGAGCATCGACGTCACGCCCTGAAAGGCGCCCATCGCGATCGCGTAGATCCAGATGAGCCGCGACGCCGGCTCCGCCGAGTGCGTGACGACGTGCACGATGGCGTCGCGCGAGCGGGCCCGGGGCGCCGGGTTGGCCTTCGCCTCCGCCGCCTCCTTCATGTCGCGCGATTCCGTGAGGAAGCGCGACGCGAACGCCATGTTGACGACGCACAGCGCGGCGGCGAACAACCCGGGTGCACTGCGGCCCCACTGGCTCGAGATCGAGCCGAGCACGGGCCCGATCGCCACCCCAGCGTTCGTGGCGGCGGAGAGCCAGCCCAGCGCCTTGGCGCGGTCCTGCGGCTCCGTGGCGTCGGCGACGTAGGCCTGGATCACGCTCACCGTGCCGCCGCCGGCGCCCTGCACGAGGCGCGAGATGAACAGCAGGGCGAGCGAGTGCGCGAAGCCGAAGATCACGTAGGCGATCGCCGACGCGGCGAGCCCGACGAGGAGCGCGGGACGCCGGCCGTAGGCATCCGAGAAGCGTCCCCACATCGGCGCGCTGAGCAGCTGCGCCACGGCGAACGAGCTCACGAGCATGCCGACGATCAGGCCGCCCGCCCCCAGCTCCTTCGCGTAGAAGGGAAGGATCGGGATCACCATCAACAGCCCCACCATGTCGATGAAGGCCGTGATCATGAGGATCCACAACTTTCTGCTGTCGTGCGGCTTGTTTGCCAACGTGAACCGTGAAGCGTGAATCGTTAACTGCGAGGTGACAGGAAGGCTCGAGCGGTCAGCGGTCAGTGGTGGTGCACGCTGGGACCACGACAGCTCTCACGCTCGTGCGTCGGAGCCCTACGCCCTTGGTCGCACATCTTCCCGCTCACTGCTCAACGCTCGAGGCTACCTGATCGCTATGTCCCGTCGCTCAACCCGATGCTCCTCGGCGCGGTTCGCCACCCTGCACTATTCGGTGGTCGTCTTGCCCAGGGCCGCCGGCGGCACCGCGCGTCCCACCACGCCAGCCAGGGCGACGATCGTGAGGACGTACGGTATCATCTCGACGAATTGCGACGGCAGCGCCTGCGATCCCTGGAGCCGGATCTGAAGGGTCTCGGCCGCCGCGAACAGCAGGCAGGCCAGCCCGGCTCGGCGCGGGTCCCAACGGCCGAAGATGATCGCCGCCAGCGCGATGAAGCCGCGACCGGCCGTCATGCCGTCGGTGAACTGATGCTGGTCCAGCGAGAGATACGCACCGCCGAGCCCGGCCAGGACACCGCTCGCCACCACGGCGAGGTAGCGCACGCGCGCCACGGGCACGCCGACCGACGCCGCCGCCACCGGATGTTCGCCTACGGCGCGCACGCGCAACCCGAACGGCGTCCGATAGAGCACCCACGTCACGACCGCGACGCCGATGACGCCGAGCCAGACGAGCGGATTCTGCACGAGCGCGCCGAACCCGGTACCGCTCCCTTCCACCTGGAAGCCCGGCACGCGCGGCGAGTTCGACGAGCTGTCGAACAGCAACCTCAGAAAGAATCGCGTCAGCCCGATCGCCAACAGATTGATCGCGATGCCGACGACCACCTGGTCGGCGCGGAAGCGGATCGTGCAGACCGCATAGAGCAGCGCGAGCGCCACGCCGCCGCCGATTGCGGCGAGCATGCCGACCCACGGCGATCCGGCGTAATAGCTCGCGACCGCCGCGCAGAAGGCGCCGCCGAGCATGTAGCCCTCGAGCGTGAGCGCGATGAGCCCCGCGCGCTCGCTCAGCGTGCCGCCGGCCGCCGCGAACAGGTAGGGGATCGCGATGCGCAGCGTCTGGGCGAGGAAGGCGAAGAAGATCACTTCGCACCTCCCGGCGCCCGCGCGCCACGGAGCAGCCGCCGCACCTCGGGCACCGACGTCGCCACAGCCAGGATGACCACCGCCTGCAGCACGTCCACCATCTGCTTGGGCACCAGCGCATTCACGGCCAGCCCGCCCTGGGACAGCGTGGCGAACAACAGGGCCGCCAGCACGATGCCGACGGGATGGCTGCGCCCCACCAGCGCGACGGCGATGCCGAGGAAGCCGGCGCCGGTCGCGAACCCTTCCTCGTAGTAGTGCTTGTAGCCGAGCACGTAGTTCAA
>DASSIC010000711.1:0-2891 GCA_035692325.1 Gemmatimonadaceae bacterium
GTACATCAGTGAAGAGCTCAGCCCGTAAAGCACCGAGTACCAGGTACCCCGTACCTCGTACTTCGGTGGCGGTAAAATCAGCCTGTGAGATCCAGCTTCACGAGCTCCCTCGACTCCCCCGTGTCCTTCGTCAGATGTGCCTCGATCGCGTCGATCACGATCGGCTCGTCGAACCGGAGCTTCAGGAGCTCGCGCAGTGCCTCGTTCGGCTGCTCCCTGTACAAGCTGAGCGTCACGTGCGGCGTATAGAAGAAGCGCGGCGGGGCGGCGCGCAGACCGCTCATCTTGATCCGCTCGTGCAGCGTACGCAGCGGACCATGCGGATCGAGGGGGAGCACGACGATCTCCGTCTGCATGAACTTCGTCGGTCGCCCGAAGCGCAGCGTGATGGGCGGGGTGCTCGCGGCGATCGGCGCGAGCTGCGCGCGCAGCTCCTCGATCGACAGCTCGGCGGCGATCGGGCCCATCCCCGACGAACCGGCCAGCGTCACGTGCGGAGGGCCGAGTCGCGCCAGGCGCGGATCGTACGTCGCCTGGATGCCGGCGATGCGCTCGCCGACCGGACCGGTGATGGGCGCGATGATGAAGATCCCGCTCTTGACGCGACTCGCCATCCGTGCGCCGCGCGCGCTCAGCGCGGACCGGGAAGCGCGATCGGCAGCACCGACCAGCGCAGCACGTGGCCGTCGCGGCCCTCTGGTACCAGCGACGCGGAGAGGAGTAGGCGATCGAGCCGGTTGCCCGGATGCGAATCGTGGAAGCGCACGACCTTGAGCCCGGCGAAGGTGCCGATCCCCGCGCCGACGAGGACGTCGCTCGCCCAGTGCTGGTTGTTGTACATCCGCGAGACGGCGACGAGCGCAGCGCCGCCGTACATCACCGGCGCCACGTACCAGGTGGAGCTCGGATCGTTGCGCGAGGTCTCGGCGGTGACCGCTGCCGCGGCGGCGAAGGCAGCCACCGAGTGGCCGGAGGGAAACGATCGATAGTCGTTGCCGCCGCTCACGCCGCGAAAGAGCTGGTAGCTGCTCGCGTTGCGGGGAGCGACATAGGGACGCTGTCGTCCGACGACGCCCTTGAGCACCGACGCCGTCACCTCGCCGATGAACAGCGCCTCCGTGCCATGGAGACCGAGCGACGCGAGCTTCCGATTGTCCGCGAGGCGGCCGACGGCGTACATCGTGCCGCCGATGAGGTAGGAGCCGGGCGTGGCCGTGGTGCGCACGAACGCGGCGAGCGTCTGGAGCTTCCGGTTGGCCTGGGTGCTCGAGTCCTGCAGGCGGCTCGCGTAGTGCTCGTCGAGGGGATGCACGAGGCGCGCGGCCAGCACCACGCTTCCGGCGAGGATGGCGTCGCGATAGGTGAACAGCGGCCCAACGGCCGCGGTATCCTGCGCGCGCGCCGGCGAGGGGGCGAACGCGAGGAGCGCCAGCGCAGGGACGAGACGATGACGGAACGATCGGTGCAAGCGCGGGCTGGGCATCGTGTGAGGCGGCGGAAGCGACGGGTGAATCGTATCCCGGGGCCCGGGGCGACGCCACGACGATGCAGTCCGTTTGCCAGCGGCGCCGGCAGGGCGTATCGTATCTCCCCACCGCGAAGCCGCGGGCTCTTCCCCAGCGATCAGGCCGCATGACCATGCGCCGATCCCCGCTCACCGCCTACACCCCCGCGCCCGCCTTCGGGCGCGCGGACGACGCGCGCATCATCGCCTGGTCGGCGGGCGACCGCAGCCACGAGCGGTTCATGGCGCGCACGCTCTCGCACGTGGCGCCGGTCGTGTTCTGTCGCACCGAGCCAGCGCTCGCCGACGAGGTCGCGAAAGGGGGCACCGCGGTGGTCGTCGTGGAGATCGCCGAGGGCGCCGTGCCCGCGATCCCGTCGGTGGTGGAGGGGGTGAAGCGGCGCTGTCCGGCCGCCACGGTCCTCGGCTATTGCTGGTTGCGGCCAGCGGTGTCGGCGCAGATCGTGGCGTGCGCGCGTGCGGGACTCGACGCACTGGCGCTGCGCGGCTACGACGACCTGGTGATGCTCGTGCGGCGCTCGCTCGCCCGCGAGCGGGGCGACGACGCGATCGTGCTGCTCGAGCTGGAGTCCATGATCCCGGCATCCATGCTCCCATGGGCTCGCGTCGTGCTCGAGCGGGTGCGCGAGGGCCCGAACGTCAGCGTCGTATCGCGTGCACTCGGCTGCGGGCCACGCACGCTGGAGCGCGCGGCGCACGACGCCGGGGTCGCGACGCCGGCACGCTTCATCGCCTGCGTGCGCGAGCTCTACGCCGCGCGGCTGCTGGCGTATCGACGACTCAGCGTGGAGGAGACGGCGGAGCGCGCCGGCTATCCTTCCGCCGTCGCGCTGCGACGGGCCTTCCGCCACGAGGGACTCGTCGCTCCCGCCGACGTGCGCACTCCCGCCCGCTACGCCGCGGTGCGCGAGTCGCTGCGTCGGAGCCTGTCCAGCTCAGCACCGTCGCTGCGCGCGGCAATCCCTCAGGTGACCTCGCGGATGCGCGCCGCGAGGCGCTCGAACGGCGACGCATCGGGCCGCTCGTCCGACGTCGACGTGCGCTCGAGCAGCTCCATCACGTAGGAGCCCAGCGCCCGGTAGCTCTCGAACTGCGATTCCGTGTAGAACTGATCCGTCGTGGCCTCGTGCGGAAAGGCCGGATGGTCGTTCGCGTAGGTGCAGACGTCGCGCGGTTCGTTGCCGTAGTAGGTGGGCTTTATATAGATGAGCGTTCCATCGTAGTCCTCGGCGCGCTCGCCCGGCTCGGCATCCACGCACGAGTAGCGGATCTTCGCCACCGCCCAATAGCGCGCCACGTCGCCCGGCGTGAGCGTCGTGCCGCGCGCATGGATGTGCATCGGCCCCTCGAAGTCCACCGGCACGCC
>DASSIC010000712.1:0-2875 GCA_035692325.1 Gemmatimonadaceae bacterium
CGCTTCCACCGCGCCATCGGCGTGATCACCATCGTGGCGAGTGCGATCTTCCTGCTCTGCATCATGCTGCTCAAGGTCGACGAGCGCCGGCGCGACGTCGCGGCGCTGCGACTGATGGGCATCTCCGCGCGCACGGTCGTCCGCAGTGTCGTGCTGGAGGCGGCAGCGATCGCGGTGCTCGGCAGCCTCGCCGGCGTCGCCGTCGGCGCGCTCGCTTCGACGATCGTGAACCGGCACTACCAGGCGGTGTATCGCACCCCGCTGCGCTTCTCGATCGTGACGGGCGACATCGTCGGACTCGCCGTCGCGCTGTCGCTCGTGCTCGGAATCGCGGCCGGCTGGCTCGCCGCTCGCCGCCTCGTGCGCGTCCCACCACTCTCGCTCTTCGGGCGCTGAGCGATGCTCCTCACCCTCGCCTTCGCCTCGCTCGTCCGCCATCGCGCCCGCACGATGCTGGCGGTGCTCGGCGTCGCCGTCTCGGCGGGCATGCTGCTCGACATGGTGATGCTCTCGACCGGGATGCGCGAGTCGTTCCGCTCACTCCTGCTCTCGCAGGGCTTCCAGTTCCGCCTGTCGCCCAAAGGGACGCTGCCCTTCGACACCGAAGCGACGATCCGCGGTGCCGATTCGCTCGTCGCGATGCTGCGCGCACGTCCCGACGTGCAGCGAGTGAGCCCGGTGCTCGGCGGACAGCTGCACGTACCGACGGCGCAGGGCGCCGTCACGTCGGCGGTGCTCGGCATCGAGCCGAGAGTGCAGGGTGACTACGAGCTCGTGGAAGGTCGGCATCCCGAGACGGCGGGCGAGCTGGCGGCGAACGATGCGATGCTGCGCGCGACCGGCAAGCACCTGGGAGACACGCTCATCGCCGCGGCCGGCTACGATCCACAGCTGCGCGGGCTCTCCGGCGCGCGCACGCTGCGCCTGGTGGGGCGGGTGCGGTTCATCTACATGGCCGCCGATCAGCGCGGTGCCGCCATGCCAATCGCGGGACTCCGGGCGATGCAGGGGGCGGATGCGAGCGATCGCATCTCGCTCGCGATGGTTGGCCTGCGTGCCGGGGCAAACGTCGACGCGGTGCGCGCCGACCTCGAACGCCTGCTGCCGCGCGTCACGGTGATCTCCACCGCCGAAGCGATCCGCCAGGTCGACGAACGGCTCAGCTACTTCCGGCAGCTCGCCGTGATTCTCGGTGCGGTGAGCCTGATCGTCGGCTTCCTGCTCGTGACGACGCTGATGACGGTCTCGGTGAACGAGCGCATCGGGGAGATCGCCGTCATGCGCGCGCTGGGCGTACGGCGCGAACGCATCGTCGCGCAGATCGTGATCGAGGCGGGCGCGATCATGCTCGTCGCCGCGCCCCTGGGGCTCGTGCTCGGACTCGTGACGGCGCGCTACCTCAACTCGATCCTCGCGCGCTTTCCCGGACTGCCAGAACGCATCGACTTCTTTCTCTTCCAGCCCATGGCGGCATGGACCGCGCTCGGCCTGCTCGTGCTGTCGGGAATCCTGTCCGGCGTCTACCCCTCGTGGCGCAGCGCGTCGCTGGGCATCGCCACCACGCTGCGGCAGGAGGCCGTGGGATGACGCCGACGATCGAGGTGCGCGATCTCGTGCGGGAGTACCGCATGGGTGCGGAGCAGGTGCACGCGTTGCGCGGCGTGTCCTTCTCGGTCGACGAGGGTGAGTATGCGGCGATCGTCGGTCCGTCGGGATGCGGCAAGAGCACGCTGCTCAACCTGCTCGGCGTGATCGATCGGCCGACGTCGGGCACGGTGTCCATCGCCGGCGAGCGGGTGGACGAGCTCACCGACGCGCGCGCCACCGACTTTCGGCTGCGGCGCATCGGCTTCGTCTTCCAGCGCTTCTACCTGATGCAGGCGCTCACCGCACGCGAGAACATCGAGCTGCCGCTGGCCGAAGCCGGAATGAAGGGCGCGGCGCGGCGCGAGCGGGCGCGCGCCCTGCTCGACTACGTCGGCCTCGGCCGCCGAGAGGGGCACCGGCCGTCGCAGCTTTCGGGTGGAGAGCAGCAGCGCGTGGCGATCGCGCGGGCGCTGGCGAACGAGCCGAAGCTCCTGCTGGCCGACGAACCAACGGGAGAGCTGGACGCGCGCACCGGAGCGGAGATGATCGCGCTCTTCCAGCGCCTGAACGGCGACGGCACCACGATCGTCGTCGTCACGCACGACGAAGACCTCGCGCGAGCCGCGAAGCGCGTGATCCACATGCGCGACGGATGCATCGTCGGCGACGAGCGTGCAGGAATGGATGGGCGATGATCCGGCTCCTCGCGACCCGCAATCTCACCCTCAACCCGTGGCGCAGCGTCTTCCTGCTGTTCGGCTTCAGCATGGGCGTCGCGGTGATGATCGTGCTGCTGAGCATCGGCGAGGCGCTGCTCGATCAGGCGAAGGACGAAAAGCTCGTCGGCGGTGGCTCGATCACCGTGCTGCCGGAGGGAGTGGACGTCGAGGTGTTGAAGACCGGTGGGCTCGGCGGGTTGTTCTTCTCGATCGACCACGCGCGGTTCATCCATCAGCAGCTCCTGGGCGCGCCACGGCTGCACGACGTCGTATCCGCAGCGGCGCCGCAGGTGGAGGGCAAGCTGCTGTATCTCCGCACGGCGGACGGGCGCGAGCGCGCCGTGCGCGCGTCAGGGGACATCCCATCGCTCACCGCGGCCGTCGGCGCGGGACCCGACGTCGCAGGGGGGCACTGGGGTGACGACTCGCTCGACCGCCGATGGCGCGCGCCGACCGACGCCGAGCTCCGGCACGACATCGACCATTTCCATCAGCCGCCACGCGAGGTGGCCGGCGATCCGAGCTGGGGCGAGTGGCACTACTTCAACGTCATCTCACCCGATCGCCAG
>DASSIC010000713.1:0-7689 GCA_035692325.1 Gemmatimonadaceae bacterium
CCCCCACGCCGCGCTGGGCATGAAGGGTCACATCAAGGTGGAGGACTGATCGAGGCCGCCGGCGCCGTTACCGCTTCTTCACCGGCACCGACTTGCCCCGCTGGGTGTCCGACGGCGGGACGAGCAGCGGACTGGTGGCGGGGACGGACGGCGCCGGCGGCGCCTGCTGCTCGAGCTGGCCGAGCAGCTCGGTGAGCTTCACCCCCTGCGCCACCCCCTTCGCATCGGCGAGGACCTTCCTGGCGCCGATCGAGTCGCCCGTCGCCTGGAGCACCTCGGAGAGCATCAGTCCCGTCGCGACGTAGAGATACGGGATGCCCACCGATGGGCGATCCACCCAGTCGTGGCGCTTGGCGAGCGAGCGCTGCCCGACGAACACGCTGTCCCACAGCGTCTTCGTGCGCGAGACATCCACCCAGCCGGCGCCGGAGACGAGCAGCGTATCCTTGTTCGCCGCGGCGGGGGGGATGAAGAGCTTCGTCGCGAGTCCCTGTGTCAGCAGGTAGCTGCCGATTCCCAGCTCGCTGCCGTAGCCGGCGGAGGTGCGGCTCAGGTAGATCGGACGCTCGCCGAACGAGTCGGCGATCATGCGCAGCACGAAGATGTCCGCGCGCTGCAGCACGCCGGGGATCGACAGCCGCTGCGGATCGATCGTCGCCTTGATCGGCCCGCCCTGGAAGGTCATCGGCTTGTCGATCTGGATGTACGACGGGACCGAGTCGGCCTGCTCCATCGTCATCTTGATCGGCGAGCTCGCCGGCTTGGGCCAGCTGCGATTGCGGTAGATCGCCGGGCCGTTCGCCGCGTCGTAGTCGTACACGGGGCGACGGATGAGCTGTCGCGTGTACCAGTCGGTGTTGAGCAGCGAGGTGTTGGCGACGACGACGTCGCGACGCACTCCTTCCACTTCCTGCGCGTACCAGAGCGGGAAGGTGTCGTTGTCGCCCACCGTGACGAGCACGCCGTACGGCTCCACCGAGTTGAGCAGATCCTTCGCGAAGTCGGCGGTGTCGGTCTGGCCGGCGCGAGATGCCGTGCTCCAGTTGGTGAAGAGCGGGATGAGCGCGACGAGCAGCACGGGCGCCGCGGCGAGACGGCCGATCCGTGTCGGACGCTCCACCGTATCGCGCCCCACCACGACCTGCTCACGACTGATGAGCGAGGCCACGGAATCCCACGCGGCCACGAGGCCGAGCGCCGCCCACACGCCCCAGGCGGAAAAGCTCCAAAGATAGAAGTAGTCGCGGTCGCGCACCTCGCGCGCCACCCCCGCCAGTTCCGGATCCTGCGACGCGCCGTACTTGAAGTTCAGGTAATAGATGAGCACGAACGACATCGTGAACATCAGCGACCCGAAGTACCAGAAACTTCGTCGATCACGCTGCCAGTGCACGTAGCCGCCGAGGAGGCCGAGCACGAGGAACATCGCGGCGAGAAGACTCTGGCCGAACGGGTGATCGTAGTGCGCGTCGCGCAGCCACTGCCACTTGAAGTACAGCCACCACATCCCGACCTGCGCCGAGAAGGGCGCCTGCCGCTCGCTCAGCTCGGGCTTGCCGTACTGGCCGCGATTGAAGTTGTACATGAACGCATCGTACGTCCCCTTGCTGAACGTGCACGACGCGGTGAGCTCGGTGCGGCAGGCCGTCGGCTCGCCTTCGTTCAGCGCGGGGAAGTGCGCGGCGCGGATGGGCTGCATGGCGAACGGCGTGATGCCGAGGACGAGCGCGCCGATGCAGGCGAGGAGCACCTTCCACCGCAGGATCGTCCGCCAGCGCACGATGAGCACGGCCAGCCCGACTGCCGGCGCGGCGAGCATGCCGGCCATGTGGTTCGCGTAGCCCAGCCCGCAGAGGTACGCGACGAGGACGAGGATGCGGTCCGCCTTGCGGCCGTCGGGCTGGTCGCACCAGCGCACCATCAGCCAGCTGATGAGCGCGATGCCGAGCAGCGAGACGGTGTAGACCTTCTCGTTGACGACGCTCTGGTTCCAGACGGTGAACGCCGTCCCGCCGATGAGGGCGGCGAGGACACCGCCGATCACGCGCTGCCAGCGCCGTTCGAACCAGCCCACGAGCACGCGCTCGGTGATGAGGAACCAGGCGCCGGCCGAGATCGCGCTGCACACCGCCGCCAGGATGTTGATGCGCACGGCGATCGACGAGGCGAGCGGCAGGATGGCGAAGACGCGCCCGATGAGCACGAACAGCGGGTTGCCCGGGGGGTGCGGCATCCCGAGCACCTGCGCGGCCGTGATGTACTCGCTCGTGTCCCACATCGCCGTGGAGGGCGCGAGGGTGGCGAGGTAGAGCAGGAAGATGACGACCGACACGATGCCGGCGGCCAGATAGGACGGGCGGTAGTCGAGCTCGGACGGAGACGTCGACGCCATGTGATTCGCGGGGTGACGGATAGCAGACGCCCCGCCTGGGCGGGGCAGGGCGGCCCGTGGAGGGCCAGCCTGGTAAAGATGATCGAGCGGCGAGCCGGCCGCTACGGGCCTTAGTGCCGGAAGAGCCGCGCCCCCGTGAACACCATGGCGATGTCATGTTCATCCGCCGCCGCGATCACTTCCGCGTCCCGCACCGAGCCGCCCGGCTGCACGATCGCTCGCACTCCCGCCTCCGCCGCCTGATCGATGCTGTCGCGGAAGGGGAAGAAGGCGTCGGAGCCGAGGGCGGCGCCGGTGGTCGCGTGGCCGGCGCCCACCGCCTTGTGCACCGCCATGAACGCGGCGTCCACCCGCGACATCTGTCCGGCGCCGATGCCGATCGTCGCGCCGTCGCGCGCGAGCACGATGGCGTTGCTCTTCACGCTCGCCACCGCGCGCCAGGCGAACAGCAGGTCGTGCCGCTCCTCGGTCGTCGGCTGGCGCTTCGTCACGAAGGTCCAGCCGGTGTCGTCGATCACCGTTGCCGGACGCTGCTGCGCGAGCATGCCGCCACGCACGCGCTTGAAGTCCAGCGCCTGTCGGTCGACGCGCGCGGTGCCCTCCATCACGCGGAGGTTCTTCTTGCGACCCAGGATCTCGAGCGCGCCGGTGCTGAACGATGGCGCCACCACACATTCCACGAACAGGCTCGACACCGCCTCCGCCGCCGCGTCGTCCACCGGCACGGTGAACGAGATCACGGAGCCGAACGCCGACACCGGATCGCACGCGAGCGCCTTGCGATAGGCGTCGAGCGCGTCCTTGCCCGTGGCGAGACCGCACGGAGTGGTATGCTTGATGATCGCGCAGCACACCTCCGTCCCGAACGGCTCGGTGGCGAGCAGCGCACCCTCGAGATCGAGCAGGTTGTTGAACGAGAGCTCCTTGCCGCCGCGCTGCACGAGTCCGGCGAGTCCCGTACCCCGTCGTTCGACGTAGAACGCCGCCGCCTGTCCGGGGTTCTCGCCGTATCGCAGCGACTGCGCCTTCTCGAGCGACAGCGTGAGCCGGTCGGGGAGGGTGTCGCCGCGCTGCCCCGCGAACCAGCCGGCGATCGCCGCATCATAGGCCGCGGTGTGCTCGAACACCTTGCCGGCGAGTCGGCGCCGCAGCTCGAGATCGCCGGTCGCGTCGCCGAGCGACGCCAGGACTTCCGCATAGTCGCCCGGATCGACGACGGTCGTCACGGCCGCGAAGTTCTTCGCCGCGGAGCGGAGCATGCTCGGCCCGCCGATGTCGATCTGCTCGATCACGTCCTCGGGGGCGACGCCGGCCCGCGCCGCGGTCTCGCGGAAGGGATAGAGATTCACGGCGACGAGGTCGATCGGCGCGATGCCATGCTCCGCGATCGCCTGCATGTGCCCGGGCAAGTCGCGGCGCGCGAGCAGGCCGCCGTGCACCGCGGGGTGCAGCGTCTTCACCCGTCCGTCCAGCATCTCCGGGAAGTTCGTCACGTCGCTGACGTCGCGGACGGGAATCTCCGCCTCGCGCAGGGCGCGGGCGGTGCCGCCGGTGGAGAGCAGCTCCCAGCCGAGCGTGTGGAGACCGCGGGCGAAATCGAGCAGACCGGACTTGTCGGAAACGGAGAGCAGCGCGCGAGGCATCGAAGAACGGTGAACGGTGAACGGTGAACGGGACTAGCGCGGCGTGTTCCGCTGCATCTCTCCCGCGAGCGACCCGTCATCCAGCTCCGGATCGAGCGTCGGCAGGGTGGTCGGGTCGAGCACGAAGGGCGGGTCGACGCGGCCGTCGGCGGTGAGGCGGACCTCGCCCGCCGCTACCGCCTGCACGACGCGCGGGAAGAGCAGGTGCTCGGCGCGCAGCACGCGCGCGGCGAGCGTGTGCTCGTCGTCGGTCGGGTGTACGGGCACGCGCCATTGGGCGATGACCGCACCGTGATCGTAGACCTCGTCCACGAAGTGTACCGTGGGACCGCTCGCGGGCGCCCGCGCGTCGAGTACGGCGCGATGCACACGCGCGCCGTACATGCCGGGGCCGCCGAACTGCGGCAGCAGCGCCGGATGCACGTTCACGATGCGGCCGGCATACCGGCGCGTGACCGCGACCGGCACGAACTTCAGATAGCCGGCGAGGACGACGAGATCGATCGCGCGGCCGATGAGCGCCGCTTCGAGCTGGGCATCATCCGTGACGACGAGCGCTTCGATCCCCGCGGCCCGCGCGCGATCCAGTGCGCCGGCGCTCGCGCGATTCGCGATGACGACGACGACGTCGCCCGCGCGCCGATCCCCGAGTACGCTGAAGTAGTCGAGCAACGCCTGCAGGTTGCTCCCCCCGCCGCTCGCGAGCACGGCGATCCGCGCGCGCGTCATGCGAGCTCCGCGAGCACGGGCCCGATTCCCTCGAGCAGCGACGACGCAACCGACATTCCCTCCGCCACCGCGCGATCCCGATCCGCCACCTCGCTCACACGCGATTCGACGAAGATGCCGCGCCCGCCGTACATCGTGCACGCCGCCACGTCGCGATAGCGATCGCCTGCGTAAAGGCAGCGCGACAGGTCGAGGTGATGCAGCGCCGCCGCGCGCTCGTACAATCCCGTGAGCGGCTTGCGACAGGGACACGGCCCTGTGACGTCCGGGTGATGCGGGCAGCTGAAGGTGTCGAGCAGCGACGCCCCTTCGGCGCGCAGCAGCTCCTCCATGCGCAGACGGACGGCGCGATACTGCTCGAGCGAGATGCTCCCGCGCGCGATCCCCGACTGGTTCGTGCACACGATCGCCGGGATGCCGGCCGACGCGAGCCGGCGAATCGCCTCCGCCGCGCCGGGGAGCAGCTCCACCTGCGCCGGATCGTTGAGGTAGTGATAGTCGACGATGAGCGTGCCGTCGCGATCGAGCAGCGCCGCCTGCGGCCGCCCGCGCTCAGCCACGAGCGGCCACCACGGCGGCGACGAGCGTCGGCACGTCGTCGTCAGGCACGGTGCGGAGGTCGAGCAGCATGCGCCCCTCCTGCACGCGACCCACGACGGCGACGTCCCCCGAGCGCAACGCGGCGCCCCATCGTTCGGCGTCGCCCTCGAGCGCCACCGCGGCACTGGGCAGGCAGGCCGTGGGGAAGGCGCCAGCGCCCACCGTCGCCACGCTGTCCACCATCGCGCAGTCGATGCCGGCATCGCGCAGCGCGCCCAACGCGCGCGTCACTCGCTCGCGCACCGCCTCGATCGGCGCCGTGAGCAGTGCGAGGGTCGGAATCTCGCGTCGCGCGACCGCCGGATCGCGGTACAGCGCGAGCGTGGCTTCGAGCGCAGCGAGAGTCATCTTGTCGACGCGATACGATCGCGCGAACGGATTGGCGCGCATCGCCGCGATGTAGCGCGCGTCGCCGAGGATGAGCCCCGCCTGCGGGCCGCCGAGCAGCTTGTCGCCGCTCATCACGACGATGTTCGCTCCCGCGCCGAGCGCCTCGCGCGCAGTCGGCTCGCCGCGCAGCCCGATGTCGTCGAGCGGGAGCAGCAGGCCGCTCCCGAGATCGTGCAGAATCGGGAGATCGTGCGCGCGGGCGAGAGGCACCAGGTCGCGCACCTCCGCCTCGGACGTGTAGCCGACGACGTCGAAGTTGCTGCGATGCACCTTCAGCAACGCGCCCGTCTCCGGCCCGATCGCGTCGGCGTAGTCCGCGAGATGCGTGCGGTTCGTCGCCCCCACCTCGCGCAGCCGCGCGCCGCTCTTCGCCATGATCTCGTGAACGCGGAAGCTGCCGCCGATCTCCACCAGCTCGCCACGCGACAGAATCGCCTCGCGCCCCGCGGCGATGGTGTTGAGCGCCAGCACCAGCGCCGCCGCACAGTTGTTGACGACGAGCGCTTCTTCGGCGCCCGTCAGCTCGACGAGCAGCGCGACGCAGTGCGTGTAGCGCGAGCCGCGCGCACCGGCCGAGAGGTCGTACTCGAGATTGCTGTACCCGGAGGCCACGCGCGCTATCGCGTCGATCGCGACGCGGGCCAGTGGCGCGCGGCCCAGATTGGTGTGCAGCACCACCCCGGTGGCGTTGAGCACGGGGCGCAGCGATGCTTGCCGCGTCGTCGCGAGCCGGTCGGCCACTGCGCGCGCCCACCCGTCGGCGTCGGTGGGTGCGGGCGCGCCCATCTCGCGGACGCGCGCCACGACATCCCGGATCGCATCGACGACCAGCCCTCGCGGCGCATCGCCGAGCAGCGCTCGCACGCCGGCGCTCTCGAGGAGCGCGCTCACGCTCGGCAGGGTGCGCCGCTGATCGGTCACGGTGGGGTGGGAACGACGCGCCGAGCGCTGTCGGCCGGGACCGGCACTGCGCGGCGCGTGGTGTCGCGTGGCGCGGGCGCGCGCGGCATGGTGAAGGTCCGCTCGCTTCCCGTTTCGCGTCCGCTCAATCCGCGCGCGCTGCTCACACTCAATCGATAGGTCGCGGCGGGCGCGAGTGGTCGCGCGATGCGGAGCAGAAGCGCCGCGTACGGCGGCGGCGCGCTCGGCGTCGTCCCCGGGCGACGCACTGGCGGCGTCACCGCACGGATCGGTATCAGCGGCCTGCCGGCCAGCGAGTCGGCGCGACGCAGCGAGTCCGTCACCTGCTGCTGGCGTGCCTGCACCTCGGCCTGCTCGGTGCGCGGCGTGAGCACCGCCGTCACACCGATCGGGGTGCTGTCGGATGCGACGAGCCGAAATGCGGTGGCGGCCGGCACCTGATCGGGATCGAGATTCCGATCGAAGGTCACGCGCAGCGACAGCGAATCCGCCGGCGTCACCGAGGCGATGCGCGGGGGCAGTGTATCGCGAGCGATGGTGCGCAGCTCGAGCGCAACGGTCTGCGGCACGGTCACGCGTGCGGTGTCGAACTGCTCGGTGCGATCGAGCGCGCGATTGTTGTTCGCGTCGATGATCGCGCGCACCAGGTAGCTGCCCGGTGGGAGCGGGCCGAGGGTGAAGTGGCCGAGACTGTCGCTCTGGGCGAGATAGAGCAGGCTGTCCGGCGTCAGGGCCTGCATCAGCGCACGCGCGGCCGGCCGTTCGGCCGCCCAGTCGAACACCGTGCCGGTGATGTTGTCGGGCGGGATCGTCGGTCCCGTGGAGAACACGACTCTCGCCCCCGAGCGCGCCGTGTTGCCGCGCAGATCGGAGAACCCGGGAAGCAGGGTGACGGTGTACGCGGTGTTGTCACGGAAGCCGTTGCGTGGGCGCACCTCGATGCGGCTCCGATGCCAGCTCACCCGCGGCGCACCATCGGATGGCGACACGAGGAAATAGTTGTCCAGCTCCTGC
>DASSIC010000714.1:0-11571 GCA_035692325.1 Gemmatimonadaceae bacterium
TGAACCTCACGATGTTCCGCCCCTTCCCCGCCGATCTCATCGTTCGTCTGCTGGCGGGCAAGAAGGGCGTGGTGGTGATGGAGCGAACCGACCAGCCCCTCGCCGTGGATGCGCCGCTGCTGCGCGAGATTCGCTCGGCGATGTCGAAGGGGGTCGAGAACGGTCGCGTGGCCGTCGGGGCACCGCTGCCGTACGCGGGCGTGCATCCGCTGCGTGGCGAGCAGGTGCCCGACTTCTTCAGCGCCTGCTTCGGGCTCGGCAGCCGCGACCTGCAGCCCGGCGACATCGTCGCCGCGGTGGACAACATGCTGCCCGGGCATGCGCGCACGCGGCAGGTCTACCTTGGCGTCGACTTCGTGCGCGAAGGCACGCGCGTGCCCAAGCTCCAGATCTGGCAGGAGACCCTGCTCGACAGCTATCCGCACCTGCGCGAGCTGGCGCTGCACTCGACGGGTGACCTGAACCTCCTGCCGGCCGGCTCGACCGCCCTGCGCATCCATTCGGTGGGCGGGTGGGGGGCGATCACGATGGGGAAGAACCTCTCGATGACCGCCTTCGAGCTGCTCGGGCTGCAGATCAAGGCGAACCCGAAGTACGGCTCGGAAAAGAAGGGCCAGCCGACGACCTTCTACGCCGTGTTCGCGCACGAGCCCGTGCGGCTCAACTGCGAGCTCCGGCATGTGGACGTCGTGCTCTCCCCCGACCCGAACGTGTTCCGGCACAGCGACCCCCTCGACGGACTGGCGGCGGGTGGGGTGTTCGTGATCCAGAGCGAGCTGCCGGCCGACGCGTTCTGGGAGACGCTGCCGGCGAAGGCACGCCACACGATCCGCGAACGGAAGATCCAGCTGTACGTGCTCGACGCCTTCGCCATCGCCCGCGAGGAAGCGTCCGACGCGGAGCTCCGGTACCGGATGCAGGGCGCAGCGTTCATGGGCGCCTTCTTCGCGACGTCGCCGCTGCTGAAGAAGGAAGGCGTGAGCGAGGCGAAGGTGTTCGAGGGCATTCGTGCCCAGCTCACGAAGAAGTTCGGCACGAAGGGCACGGCCGTCGTCGAGGACAACGTGCGCGTCATCCGTCGCGGCTTCGACGAGGTGCGCGCGGTGACACCTGGTGTGGACGGCGCCGCCGACGCGACAGGCACTGTCCCGAGCATGCCGGCCCTTCTCGATTCACCCAACGCGGAACAGGGCCCCGGCAATCCCGGCCGGTTCTGGGAGCAGGTGTGCGCGCTGTGCAAGATCGGACAGGACGGCATCGCCGATCCGTTCGCGGCCATCAGCACCATCCCGGCGGCCACCGGTGCCGTGCGCGACATGAGCGGTGTTCGGCTCGAGGTGCCCGAGTTCATCGCCGCCAAATGCACGGGCTGCGGCCAGTGCTGGACGCAGTGCCCCGACGCCGCGATTCCGGGCCTCGTCAACAGCATCGAGGACGTGCTGTCGGCGGCGATCGACGCGAGCGTGAATGGCTCGTCGATGGATCGCGTGCGGCCGATCGTGAAGCACTGGGCACGCGAGGCGCGCAGGCTGATCGATCAGAATCCGACGATGCCGCTGCCCGACGCGTGGATGGCGTCGTACCGCACGGTGACGGACAAGCTGGGCTGGGACATCGAACGGAAGGCGGCGGCCGAGCCGGAGTTCCACACGGTGCACGCGCGACTGGCGGAATTTCCCCTGGCGCGGACGCGACCGTTCTACGACGCCGTGGAAGCGAAGGAGAAGGGGGGCGGCGGGCTCCTCTCCATCACGATCAATCCCGAAGCCTGCAAGGGGTGCAACCTCTGCGTCGCCGCCTGTCCGGACGGCGCGCTGATCACGGTGAAGCAGGACGAGCCACGGCTGCAGGCGCTGCGACGCAACTGGAGCATGTGGCAGAAGCTCCCCGACACGGCGGACCGCTTCGTGAACGTGACCGACGTGGACGAGGGGATCGGCGTCCTGTCGTCGCTGCTGCTCAAGAAGGACACCTACCGCTCGATGGTGGGGGGCGACGGCGCCTGCATGGGCTGCGGAGAGAAGACCGCCGTGCACCTCATCGTTTCGGCGATCCACGCGTCCATGCAGCCGCGCGTGGCGAAGCACGTCGCCCGCCTCGATGAGCTCATCGCCGCGCTGGATCGGCAGGCGCGCGAGCTCCTCTCCGCGCACGCCGACCTCGACGCCGCTGCGTCGGCGAAGGACACGCTGGCCGTGCCGGTGGACGCCGCAACGCACGACAAGCTCGCCCTGCTCAACGCCTCGCTCCACGATCTGCGCGACGTCCGCTGGCGCTACGTGGAAGGACCGAGTGGCAACGGCCGCGCATCGCTCGGCATGGCGAACAGCACCGGCTGCTCATCGGTGTGGGGAAGCACCTATCCGTACAACCCGTATCCCTTCCCCTGGGTGAACCATCTCTTCCAGGATTCGCCGTCGGTCGCCGTCGGGCTGTTCGAAGCGCACATGCGCAAGATGGCGGATGACATCGTGGCGGTGCGTCGCGCCGAGCTGCTGGTGGCCGGCACCTACGACGCCGCACGGGACGAGCCCGCGCTCGGCGACGTCGACTGGAAGCAGTTCACCGACGACGAGTTCGCGCTCTGCCCGCCCATCGTCGCGATGGGTGGGGACGGCGCGATGCTCGACATCGGCTTCCAGAACCTCTCGCGACTCCTCGCGTCGGGGAAGCCGATCCGCGTCGTTGTGCTCGACACCCAGGTCTACTCCAACACCGGTGGGCAGGCCTGCACCTCGGGCTACACCGGCCAGGTGGCCGACATGTCGGCGTACGGATCGGCGCAGCATGGCAAGACGGAGGTGCGCAAGGAGCTGGCGCTGATCGCCATCGCCCATCGCGGCGTGTACGTCCATCAGACGTCGCAAGCCTCGGCGTCGCACCTGATCGCCGGCGTGTTGAAGGGACTGCACAAGCGGCGCCCGGTTCTGCTGAACGTGTACACGCCCTGTCCGGTGGAGCACGGCCTCGCCGACGACTGGGCGCAGCATGCCGCGCGTCTCTCGCTCGAGAGCCGTGCCTTCCCGTTCCTCACGTACGATCCGGACGGCGGGCCGAGCTTCGCCGACTGCCTCACCCTCGAGGGAAATCCGTCCCCCGACGACGCATGGCCGACGTATGCGCTCAAGTACCTCGACGACGCCGGTGTCGAGAAGGAGATGGAGCTGCCCGTCACGATCGCCGACTGGGCCGCCACCGAGGTGCGATTCAAGCAGCACTTCAGCGAGCTGCCGACGTCTGCGTCTGACGACGAGCTGATGCTCTTCCACGAGTTCGTCGCGGCGAGCGCGGACGATCGGGAAGGGCACACGCCGTTCATCTGGGCGCTGACCCGCGAGCGCAAGCTGCGCCGGCTGCGCGTGTCGGCGGAGATGGTGGCCCTGGCGGTCGAGCGGCAGCAGTTCTGGTCGCAGCTGCGTCAGCTTGCCGGTCTCGAGATCCCGGTGGCGGTGCACGACGCCGTGGCGGGACAGATGGAAGCGGAGTTCACGCAGCGCGCCGATGCGTTGCGACTCGACTACGAGGCCAAGATCGCCGAGCTGAAGGCGAATCTGCCCGCGCAGATGGCGCGTCGCCTGGCCGAGGGGCTGCTACGCAACGCGGGCGGCTCCGCGGCGGTTGCCGAGCTGCTCGCGTCGATGCCGGCGGTGAAGATTCCGGCGGGTGCGGCGGTGCCCGGGGGCAACGGCTCGGCGCCGATGCCGGTCGCATCCACCGCCGCCGCGCCGGCGGTCGCTCCGTCGGCCCCGGCCGCACCGGCGACACCCGCGGCGCCCGTGATGACGCCAGCGCCGCCACCCGCGACCGCCGCGACGGCAACCGCCGTCGCCGACGACGAGCCGCTCATGCTCGAGGCGTACATCGAGTCGGCGCGCTGCACCAGCTGCAACGAGTGCACGAATCTCAACAAGAAGATGTTCGCGTACAACGCGGACAAGCAGGCGTACGTCAAGGACGCGAGCGCCGGCACCTTCCAGCAGCTCGTCATCGCCGCCGAGCGGTGCCCGGTGTCGATCATCCACCCGGGCACGCCGCTCAACCAGAAGGAGAAGGATCTCGAGAAGTGGGTGAAGCGCGCCGCGAGGTTCAACTGAGCCCATGATGCGACTCGCGTCCGGATTCCGGCACGGCGTTCACCCGCCCGAGGAGAAGGATCTCACCAGCCAGCTCCACATCCGTCGCATGCCCTTCCCCGACGAGCTCGTGCTCCCGTTGCGGCAGCATGCGGGCAAGCCGGCGCGCCTCTGTGTGAAGGTGGGCGACCGCGTGGAGCGAGGCGACAAGCTCGGCGACGCCGACGGATTCATGTCGGTGCCGATCCATGCGTCCGCGGCCGGCACCGTGATCGATGTGGACTGGTGGCCGCACCCGGATGGCACGATGGCCGAGGCGGTTCGCATCAAGGTGGACCGCTACGCGCCGCAGATCGCGCGGCCGCGCATGGTGCCGCACTGGGAGGGGTTGTCCGCCGAGCAGGTGGTCAAGGCGGTGCAGGACGCGGGCGTCGTCGGGCTCGGCGGCGCCGCCTTCCCGACGCACGTCAAGCTGGCCCCGCCGAAGGACTTCCCGGTACACACACTGATCATCAACGGCGCCGAATGCGAGCCGTATCTCACCTCCGATCATCGCACGATGGCGGAGTATCCGGAGCGCGTGCACTTCGGGATCCGCGTGATGATGCAGGCGCTGAAGGTGTCGCGCTGCGTGATCGGCGTGGAGAAGAACAAGCCGGATGCGATCGAGGCACTGCGGCGCACCCTGCCGACCGATCTCGACGTCACGATCCTCCCGCTCACGGTGAAGTATCCGCAGGGCGCCGAGAAGATGCTCATCCACGCCGTCACGGGTGTCGAAGTGCCGTCGGGAAAGCTGCCGGTCACCGTGGGAGTCGTCGTGCAGAACGTCGGGTCGGTGTCGGCGATCGCCGAGGTGTTCGAGACGGGACTGCCGCTCATCGAGCGGATCGTGACCGTGTCGGGGCACGGCCTGCGGCGGCCGGCGAATCTCATCGTGCCGGTGGGCACCAAGCTGCGCGATCTGCTCGCGTACTGCGACGGTGTAACGGTGGATGCGGCGGAGGTGCTGATCGGTGGGCCGATGATGGGGCAGCCGCAGGCGAATCTCGATGCGCCGGTGATCAAGGGAACGACCGGCGTCGTCGTGCTCGAGCGGCACGAGACGCGCGACTCCGCGGTGTACCCGTGCATCCACTGCGGGCGCTGCCTCGACGCGTGTCCGGTATTTCTGAATCCGTCCCTGCTCGGCGACTACGCGCGCGTCCAGCGGTACGACGACATGGCGGAATTGCATCTCGCCGACTGCATGCTGTGCGGTTCGTGCGCGTACGTCTGTCCGTCCAACATCCCGCTTTCACAGCTCTTCCAGGCGAGCAAGCTCGCGCTGCGCCGCGCGCCGGGGGTGCCGTCATGACCACCGACAAGCTCCTCGTCACCGCGTCTCCGCACATCCGGTCGCAGGACTCCGTGCCGCGCATCATGTGGCACGTCGTGGCGAGTCTGGTGCCGGCCGTCGTGTGCGCCGCCTGGTTCTTCGGGATCAGCGCGCTGTTCCAGATCATCACCGCCGTCGGTGTTGCGCTCCTCACGGAACGCGCCACCGGCAAGGGGGGAGCGATCGCCGACGGTTCGGCGACGATCACCGGCCTCCTCCTCGCCCTCTCCCTTCCCGCCGGCTTTCCGCTCTGGATGACGGCGCTCGGTGCCGCCTTCGCCATCGTGTTCGGCAAGCAGATCTGGGGCGGGCTCGGACAGAACGTGTTCAATCCGGCGCTCGTCGGTCGCGCGTTCCTCCAGGCCGCCTTCCCCGTCGCGATCACGACGTGGCCGTCGGCGGGCGGAAGCTTCCTCGCTCTGCGCGGCGATCTCTTCGCCCTGCCGTTCACGCATCCGCAGCCGAACGCCATCACCTCGGCCACCCCGCTCGGCCTGCTCAAGTTCGAGGGCAAGGGCACGGCGCTGACCGACCTGGTGCTCGGCACCACCGGCGGCTCGCTCGGCGAGACGGCGGCGCTGGCGATCCTGCTCGGCGGCGCATGGCTCGCGTGGCGACGCTACCTCAACTGGCGGATCCCCGTGAGCATTCTCGTCACGGTGCTCGTGGTGAGCTCAGTCCTCCACTTCGTCGATCCGAAGCGGCCCGACGCGCCGTTCATGCTCTTCTCCGGCGGGCTGATGCTCGGCGCGGTCTACATGGCGACCGACATGGTCACATCGCCGATCACGAACGCGGGACGCTGGGTGTTCGGCGTGGGGATCGGGCTGCTGGTGGTGCTGATCCGCGTGTGGGGCGGACTGCCCGAAGGGGTGATGTACGCCATCCTGTTCATGAACGCGCTCACGCCGTTCATCAACCGGGCGACGCAGCCGCGGGTGTTCGGCACCCGGCTCCGGAGCGCGACATGACCGCGCACACGCATCACGCGCCGCCGAGCGCGCCCAGCGTCGCCGTCACGCCCCCGCCGAGCGCGAAGGCGCCGGAGGTGTCGTCGTGGAAGCTGCTGGCGACGCTCGCCCTCGCGGGCGCGGCGGCGGGCCTCCTCGTGGTGGAGGTCTATCGCGCCACGCTGCCGACGATCGAGCGCTACGAGGCGGCCAAGGTGGACGGCGCCGTGCGCGAGGTGCTGCGCGCACCGGCGCGGTGGGACACGCTCTACCTCCAGAACGGCGCGCTGTCCAAGTCTCCCGGTGCCGGCGATCGGAAGTCGCTGCCGCGTGCTTACGTCGCCTACGACGCCAGCGGACGTCGCATGGGCGCCGCCGTCACGGCGCAGGAGCCGGGCTTCCAGGAAGAGGTGCTCCTCATGATCGGATTCGAGCCCTCGAGCGGCACGCTCATCGGCTTCAAGGTGCTCGACGAGAAGGAGACGCCAGGACTCGGTGACAAGATCGAGCGCGACACGGCGTTCGGCGCGCAGTTCGCCGGCCGCGTCGCGCCGCTCAAGGGTGTGAAGGCGCGCAATGCGGCCGACCCGAGTCAGGTGCAGACCATCACGGGTGCGACGATCTCGTCGCGGGCGGTGATCCGCATCATCAACCACGCGATCGAGCGGTGGCAGCCGCTGCTCGCCGCATACCAGAAGGGAGGAGCGACATGAGCACTACCATCGCGCCCCCCACCCTCGCTCCGCCGGAGCTCACGCCCGGCACGTCCACGCCCGCGCCGGACTTCGTGCCGGGTGCACCCCCGCCGGCCACGCTCATGGCGGACACCTGGCGCGGCATCGCGGCCGAGAATCCCGTGCTCGTGCAGATGCTGGGGATGTGTCCCACGATGGCGGTGACCAACGTGCTCGCGAACGGCATCGCGATGGGCGTCGCCACGACCTTCGTGCTCGTCGGCTCGGGACTCTTCGTGTCGCTGTTCCGGAAGTACATCGCGCACGAGGTGCGCATCACGTCGTACATCCTCATCATCGCGACGTTCGTCACGCTCGCCGACCTGCTGCTCGCCGCCACCTTCCCGGAGATCAGCAAGGCGCTCGGGCCCTTCATTCCGCTCATCGTCGCCAACTGCCTGCTGCTGGGCCGCGCGGAGGCATTCGCCGCCAAGGTGGGTCCGGTGCGCGCAGTGGCCGACGGCCTGGGGATGGGACTCGGCTTCACCCTCTCCCTCTCGGCGATGAGCGCGATTCGCGAGCTGCTCGGCCGCGGGTCGCTGCTCGGCGTCGACATCCTGGGCCCACGCTTCGAGCCGTGGGTGTTCATGGTGCTGCCGCCGGGCGGCTTCTTCACCCTCGGCCTGCTGCTCATCACCGTGGCATGGATCGCGGAGCTCAAGCGGCGCCGGCGCATGGTGGAGGCCACATGAGCAACCTCGCCTGGATCTTCGTGTCCACCCTCGTGGTGAACAACTTCACCCTGGTGATGTTCCTCGGCCTCTGTTCGTTCTTCGGCGTCACCGCCAAGATCGAGACGGCGTGGCGGCTCGGGCTGGCGAACACCTTCGTGCTCATCATCACCGCGGTGAGTGCGTGGATCCTCAACACCTTCATTCTCACTCACACGCCGTATCTGCGGACGATCGCCTTCATCGTCGTCATCGCGTCGGCCGTGCAGATCGTGGAGATGGCGGTGAAGAAGTACTTCCCCGTGCTCTTCCGCCAGCTCGGCATCTACCTGCCGTTGATCACCACGAACTGCGCGATCCTCGGCCTGGCGCTGTTCCAGACGAGTCGTCGCTACAACCTGACCGAAGGGCTCGTGTTCGCACTTGGCGCGGGGTTCGGTCTCACGCTCGCGCTCTCGCTGCTCGCATCCATTCGCGAGCGCATGGAAGTGGCCGACGTGCCCGTGGTGGCGCGCCGGATGGGACTCGTGCTCGTCGCCGCGAGCTGCCTCTCGCTGGCGTTCATGGGATTCGCAGGGATGGGGAGCCAATGATCGAAGCGCTCGTTGCCATGGGACTGATGTCCCTGCTGTTCGTGCTCTTCGGCGCGATCAAGTACCGAGGCTGCACCGGGCACTGCGCCGGCTGCACCGGCGCCTGCGGGCGCAACACCGAGGGTGAGCATCATGTCGACTGACTTCTTCCGCTCTCATCGGCCCGACCGACGCGAATTCCTCACGATCGGCATGGGGATGTTCGTGGCGCTCTCGCTCCCCGTGGCACTGCGCCGGAGCGTGTCGCTCGTGAAGCGCAGCATCCCGCTCATGGGCACCATTGCCGAGGTGCAGGTCGCGCATCGCGACGAGCGCTTCGCCGAGGACGCGATCGATGCCGCGATCGCCGAGCTGCTCTGGGTGGAGCGCACGATGACGCGTTTCCGGAGCGATTCGGATGTCGGCCGGGCCAACCTCGCCGCCGGACGCGATGGCGTGCCGGTGACGCCGGAGACCGCGCTGGTCGTTGCCGCCGCGCTGCGCGCGGCCTCGGCGAGCGACGGCCGGTTCGACCCGGCGGTGGGCGCGGCCTCCGAGCTGTGGGACGTGCTCAACCGGCACGAGCCTCCACCGCAGAACTCCGTGCGGCGCCTGGCGGCCCGCGGCTTCTGGCGAAAGGTGGACGTGGATGTGAACGCGGCCAATCCGCGCGTGCGCTTCGACGACCCCGATCTCCATCTCGACCTCGGCGCGATCGCCAAGGGGTACGGTATCGACCGCGCCACTGGCCTGTTGCGTCGGCGCGGCGTACGTCACGCGATCGTGACCGTCGGCGGCGATCTCTTCGCGCTCGGCGGTTCTCCCGATGGCGAGCCGTGGACCGTCGGCATTCGTTCGCCCCACGACCGGCACGCGATCGCGGCGACGCTGCGCGTCAGCGACCGCGCCGTCGCCACCTCCGGGGACTACGAACGGTTCTTCCGCTGGCGTGGGATGCGCTTCCATCACCTGATCGATCCGGCGACGGCCGCTCCGCGGCTGACGCCTTTCCATAGCGCCACGGTGCTCGCGAGCCGCTGCATCGACGCCGACGCCGCATCGACGTCGGTATTCGGACTGCCCCGCGACGCCGCACTCCGGATCGCGCGCCGGCTCGACGCCGGCGCCGAGGTGATTCCACTGACGTGAGGTCACGCACGCCGCGAATGCTCAGCACAGGAGGGCCAGATGAAGATGCATCAGATTTACTGCGGCGCCTGCGATCGCCCTGTCCGGGTGATGATCGCTGACGCCCCGCCATCCGACGGACAGGCCACCCTGCACGACGAAGAGGTGGTGTGCCTCGAGATCGGTGAGCAGTGCAACGGGAGCTGCCCCATCGGCGCGACCGAGCCCAATGCGATGGTGAGCCGGCTCGTGCGCAGTGGATTGCCGCTGGAGGGCATGCGCACCGTGGAGGCGCTCTGTCCTGCATGTGGCCTGGAGAGCGAGATGGTGCTCTACGGCCAGGGGCGGGCAGCCTGCACGGCGTGTGGCAGCGCGGCACGCTGGACCCTCCAGCACGCCGAGCCATTGTAGCAGTGCGTGTTGGGCGACAAAAGGAACGGCGCCGAGCGAGTCGCCCGGCGCCGGCCTTTTCGTTGCCGCGCTACCAGATCACGGCACCTTGTTGTTCTTGCGCTCGGCGCTCTCACGCAGGAAGCCCGCGAGTCCGCGCAGTCCGCCGAACTGCTTGGCGTTGATGATCTCGCCCGTCATCGCGTCGATCTCCACCTTGGAATAGGTCTTCTTGTCGGTGGGAAGGAGCGCGATCTCGTACACGGTGCGACCGTTGTTCACCTGCATCTCGCCCGACGAGAGCTGGCCGGGCACGGCGCACAGCGCGATCGCCTTCGCCTGCGCCGGGCTGATCATCGAGCTGGTGTAGAGGTCGCTCTTGATCTCGACTCTGGCGACTTCGGCCGCGTCATTGGGCGCGCAATAGATCGGCGAGCCACCCGGACGAAGTCGGTAGCCAAGCGGGCCCGTGTACTCGACGTCGCCGGAGCTGGTCGTGGTGACGGTCGGGCTGTCCTTGCTGATCGGAATGCGCCTGTCGGACTGTGCCTGCGCTTGCGCCGAGCTCGCGGTCGCTCCGACGGCGAGCGTGGCGATCGTGGCGAGCAGAGCAATTTTCTTCATGGGATCCTCCCGGATACTGAGTGTGCACACCGCTGGCGAGCGCATCCGAAGCACTCGCGCGGTAGTACCGGGAAGCAAACCACGTGCTCGCAAGCGCCGCCGAGCCCGATTTTCAGCGGCTCATGCCAACCCGCGCTTGATCGCACGCGACACCCGATCCGCGAACACATCTACCTCCTCCAGCGTCGTGTAGACGTTCGGCGTGATGCGAAGCCCCTGGAACTCGTCGGTCACCATCGGCGTCGTCACGATGTGGTGCTGATCGAGCAGCCATGAACCCAGCTTGCCCATGTCCATCCCGTCGATGGCCAGCACTCCAATCGCGCCGCTCTCGGTGGGACCGATTTTCGTGATCATGTGGGCGCGATCGCTCGACGCGAGCACCTGACGCGCCCACCGATCGCGCAGGAAGCGGAGTCGCGCGATCTTGCGTTCCTTGCCGATCGAGCGGTGGAACGCGACGGCGACGGAGATGGCGTTGTGGTTCGCGGCGGGATGCGTGCCGATCTCCTCGTACTTGCGGATGTTGTCCTCCTGCTCCACGCCGCCCGCCATCAGCGGCCATAGCGACTTCACCTTGTCGCGACGCACGTACAGGAATCCGGTGCCGATGGGCGCGTGCAGCCACTTGTGCAGGCTCGTGCCGTAGTAGTCGCACCCCAGCTCGTCGCGCGTGAACGGGAAGTGCGCGAACGCGTGCGCGCCGTCCACGAACACCCTGATGCCGCGCGGCCGTGCAAGCTCGACGATCTCCCGCACCGGCGCGATGTAGCCGGTCTGGAAGCTGATGTGCATGATCTCGATCACCTTCGTGCGCGGTGTGATCGCCCCCGCGATGTGCTCGACGAACGACGCCGTGCTCGCCACCGGGGTCTCGATCTTCACCCGCTTCAGCACGATGCCTTCACGACGCTCGCGCTGCCGCCAGGCGTTCTGCATGCGCGGGTAGTTCTGCGTCGTCATCACGACCTCGTCGCCGCGCTGGAGATCGGTGCCGAAGATCATCGTCTCGTTCGCCTCGGACGCATTTCGCGTGATGGCCATCTCCTCC
>DASSIC010000715.1:0-3645 GCA_035692325.1 Gemmatimonadaceae bacterium
GGAGAGGATGCCGGCACCGTCTTCCTGCGGCACTGGTGTCGCGTGGAGGCGGAGCTGAAGGCGATCGGATGCGGCATCGTCGGGTTGGAAGAACATCGAGCGGGCAAACGTCCACTCGGTCTTCGCCTGCTCGACCTCACCGACCTGCCGCTGTCCGCGTCGATTCGCGCGAGCTCGGCCCGCTATCAGGCGGCGCTGGCGCTCTGCGCGCCGGGGGTGGAGAGCGCGCGGCAGAGTGCCCTCGCGAGCAACCAGGCCACCACGCCCACGATCGCGCCGACGAGGACGTCGACGAGGTAGTGATACCCGCCGTACACGGCGCCGACGGCGAGGCCCCCGGTGAGCACGGCGACCACGATGCCCACGCGCCGCTGATACCGCAGCGCGGCGAGCGATGCCACAACCGACGCCGCCACGTGCGACGACGGAAAGGCCGTGCCGCGCGAGGAGCCCGTCTGCAGCAGATGCACCACGAACGAGCGAATAGGCCCGTCCGGTGCCGTCGCCGGCCCCGTGAGAAAGCGCGGCCCATCGACTGGAAAGACGACGTATGTCAGGAAGCACACGCCGTACACCACGGCGAGCGCCAGCAGCGTGACTGCATACGCGTCGCGCCGGCCGCGGAGGTAGAGCAGCGCGGGAGGCACATACACGAGCAGATAGTAGGAGGCGTAGGCGAAGTGGAGCGCTTCGCTCAGCCAGCGCAGCGGCAGTGCCGAAGCCCACGTCGCGGCGGGGTTGCTCGGGAAGAGTGCGAGCTCCCAGCCCTGTATCAGGGCATCGGCGTGCGGTCGTCCGACGCCGGCAATGAGCCAGCGCAGCTCGATGTAGAGGAAAGGGCCGAGCAGGAGCGGAAGCCAGTCGCGCAGCGGTCGCAGCGAGCGGCGGCGCGACGCGAGCACCACGGCACCGAACGAGAGGGCGACCAGGTGTGCCAGCAGCGGCGCGAGGGTGCCGCCGCGTCGCACGTAGATCGCCATCGGGGCAACGCCCACGACGAGATGTGCGACCGCGAGTGCACCAGCGAGGCGAATCAGCGACTCGGCGGAGTCGTCCGTCGAGCTCGCGCGAAGGGGGGCCACGTTCATGGGGGCGCAGTATTACACTTGGCATGGCTCAGCCGAAAGTGCCTCCCGTATACGACATCGTGACCATTCGCATCATTTCCGTCGACTCACGTCGAGACCTGCGCCGCTTCGTGGATCTGCCCTGGCAGCTCTACGATGCGCGTCGGCATCCGCAGTGGGTGCCGCCCCTTCGCATGGCGGTGCGGGACGCTCTGGACGAAAAGAAGAACCCGTTCTATCGCGACGCTGACCGCGCGCTGTTTCTGGCCGAGCGTGACGGGCAGCCGGTGGGTCGGATCGCCGCGATCGAGAATCGGGCGCACAACCGCTTCCAGGAGGATCGCGTCGGGTTCTGGGGGTTCTTCGAGTGCGTGGACGATCAGGCGGTCGCCGACGCCCTGTTCGACGCGGCCGAAGCGTGGCTCGCGGAGCGCGGGCTGGACGTGATGCGCGGGCCGATGAACCCCAGCACCAACTACGAGTGTGGATTGCTGGTGGAGGGATTCGAGAATCGGCCGACGTTCATGACGGCGTGGAATCCGCCGTACTACGACACGCTGTGCGATCGCGCTGGCCACGCGAAGGCGAAGGACCTGCTGGCATTCTGGTTCGACGGCGAGACGACCGGTTACGCGCTGCCCGAGTTCGTGGCGCGCCAGGCGGATCGCGCGCTCGCCGGCGGACGACTCACCTTTCGCGACATGGACCCGGCGCGGTTCGACGACGAGGTCGCCGGCCTGTGGGCGATCTACAACGATGCGTGGGAGCGGAACTGGGGGTTCGTGCCAATGTCGGAGGCGGAGTTCCTCCACATGGCGAAGGACATGAAGTCGCTCCTCGATCCGCGCTTCGCCTTCGTGGCCGAGCTGGCCGGCGCGCCGGTGGGCTTCATGCTCGCCCTGCCGGACTACAACCAGGTGCTGGTCAAGAACCGCTCGGGACGACTCCTCCCGTTCGGGGTGCCGCTGCTGCTCTGGGGCAAGACCCGCATCCGCGACATGCGCGTGATGGCGCTCGGCGTCCGGAACGATGCACGCTCGCGCAGCATCCTCGCGCTGTTCACGCACGAGATCATGCGGCGTGGGCAGCTCTACGGGAAGAACGGCGCGGAGGCGAGCTGGCTCCTCGAGGACAACCAGCTCATCGTGAAGCCGATGCGGGCGATGGGGGCTCGCGAGCGGATGCGGTGGCGGGTGTACGAGCGCGCCGTGGATCAGGGTCGGCGGCGCTATATTGTCGACTCGGCGCGCACCACGCCCGTCGATCACCGAAGCGACGCATGACCCTCGAGCGTTTTCTCGTCACCGGTGGGGCCGGCTTCATTGGCTCTGCGTTCGTCCGGCGCGCCATCCGTGACGGCCATCATGTGCTCAACCTCGACAAGCTCACCTACGCCGGGAGTCTGCTGTCGGTGGCGGAGGTGGCCGGGAGTCCGCGGTACGAGCACGTGCGTGGCGACATCTGTGATCGCGCGCTGGTGCGAGCCCTGTTCGCCCGCTTTCGGCCTACGGCTGTCGTGCATCTGGCAGCGGAGTCGCACGTCGATCGGTCGATCGATGCGCCGGCGGCGTTCATCGAGACCAACGTCGTCGGCACCTTCGCGATGCTGGCCGAGGCGCTCGAGCACTGGCGCGGTCTGCCGCCGGCCGAAGCGGACCGGTTTCGTTTTCTCCACGTCTCGACGGACGAAGTGTTCGGCACGCTCGGGGAGAGCGGCCGATTCGATGAGCGATCGCCTTATCAGCCGAACTCTCCCTACTCGGCGTCCAAGGCGGCGGCCGATCATCTGGCCCGCGCCTGGTTCCACACGTACGGGCTGCCGGTGCTCACCACCAACTGCACCAACAATTATGGGCCGTATCAGTTTCCCGAGAAGCTGATCCCGCTCGTCACGCTGCGCGCGCTCGTCGATCGTCCGCTGCCCGTGTACGGAGCAGGGGCCAACGTGCGCGACTGGCTGTTCGTGGAGGATCACGTCGACGCGTTGCTCATTGCGGCGCAGCGCGGCCGCCCCGGGCAGACGTACGCCGTGGGCGGCGGCGCCGAACGCACCAACCTCGAGGTGGTGCACGAGGTGTGTCGCGTGCTCGACCGACTCGCGCCCAGCTCCCGTATCGCCGATCGCACGACGCTGATCGAGTTCGTCGCCGATCGGCCGGGTCATGATTTTCGCTATGCGATGGACACGACCAGGATGGAGCGGGAGCTCGGCTGGCGCGCCAAAGAGAGCTTCGCGTCGGGCATCGAACGCACGGTCGCGTGGTACCTCGCGAACCGGGCGTGGTGCGACGCGGTGCAGGGGACGGGCGGCTACGACGGCGACCGGCTCGGGCGCGGCGCCGGAACGGCAGCATGAAGGGGATCGTCCTCGCGGGCGGCACCGGGACACGCCTGCATCCGCTGACGAAGGTGACGAGCAAGCAGCTGCTGCCCGTGTACGACAAGCCGCTCGTCTACTATCCCCTGTCGACGCTCATGCTCGCCGGGATCCGGGAGATCCTCGTCATCACCACGCCACACGACGCGGAGCGATTTCGCGACCTGCTCGGCGACGGCTCGGCGTGGGGCATCCGGCTCG
>DASSIC010000716.1:0-7216 GCA_035692325.1 Gemmatimonadaceae bacterium
GTCCGCTCACTCCTAGGACGATTCGCCCCCCCTGGAGAAACGGTTTTCAACATGCGAAACAGGCCCGTTTTCCGAGGAAAACGGGCCTGTTTCACCGGCTGCAGGTGAGCCGTCTCACTTGTGTATCATTTTTGTGATGTACGCTACCAGATTTGCGCCCGCGCGGCGTCGGGTCGGACCATCAGATCGCCCGGGTTGCAGCTAAAGGCATTGGCGAACTCGGGCATGTTGGAGAGGGGACCGTTCACGCGCCACTGCGCCGGCGCATGCGGATTCGTGTTCACCTGGACGCGTGCGGCCTCGGGGCGGCTGGCCTCGCGCCACACCTGCGCCCACGACAGGAAGAAGCGCTGCTCGGGGGTGAAGCCGTCGATCTTGGCCGGGCGTGGCTTGCCCGCCATGGACTTCTGCAGAGCGGCGTACGCGATGGTGAGCCCGCCCAGGTCGGCGATGTTCTCGCCGAGCGTGAGCTTGCCGTTCACGTGCGTCGCGGTGTCGAGGATGGTGTAGCGGTCGAACTGGTCCGACACGAGCTGCGCCCGCGCCTTGTACGCTGCGGCGTCCTCCGCCGTCCACCAGTCGCGCAGGTTGCCGACGGCGTCGAACTGGCGGCCCTGATCATCGAAGCCGTGCGTCATCTCGTGTCCGATCACCGCACCCATGCCGCCGTAGTTCACGGCGTCGTCGGCATTCGGGTCGTAGAAGGGGGGCTGCAGGATGCCCGCCGGGAACACGATCTCGTTCAGCAGCGGGGTGTAGTACGCGTTGACCGTCGGCGGAGTCATCGCCCATTCCGTGCGGTCGACCGGCTTGCCGAGCTTGGCCCAGTCGCGCGCGCTCGCGAAGCGGGTGGCCGACTGCAGGTTCTCGGCGTAGGCGCCCGGCTTCACGTGCAGCGCCGAATAGTCGCGCCACTTGTCCGGGTACCCGATCTTGCGGGTGAATGCATCGAGCTTGACGAGTGCCTGCCGCTTGGTGGAGTCGGACATCCAGCCGAGCTGACCGATCCGCTCGCGCAACGCGTCGCGCAGGTTGTTCACCATCGCCAGCGCGCGCGCCTTTGCGGCCGGCGTAAAGGTGCGGCGCACGTACTCCTCACCCACCGCCTCGCCGAGCACCGCGTTCGTCGCATTCAGGCAACGCTGCCAGCGCGGCCGAAGCTCCTTGGCGCCGGTCAGGTTCTGCTGCCACGAGAAGGCCTGGTTGACGAACGTGGAGCTCAGGGCCGGCGATGCGGCGCTCGCGGCACGCCAGCGCAGGTACGCCGTCCAGTCCTCCAGCGGCACGGTCGCCACGAGCGTGTCGAGCGTGCGGAAGAAATCGGGCTGCCGAACGTTCACCATCGTGACGCGCTTCGCGCCGACCTGGCTCAGGAAGCGCGTGAGGTCGATGTGGGGCGTGATCGCCTGGAAGTCGGCGAGCGACATCTTGTGGTACGTCGCGTTCGGATCGCGCAGTGCGACGCGGGGCATGCTCGCGCCGGCCAGCCGCGTCTCGAGCGCGAGCACGCGCGCCGCGTCAGCCGTCGCCTGAGCGTCGGTCTCACCGATCAGCACGAGTGTGCGGCGCACGTGCTCGACGTACTTGTCACGCAGCGCCTTTGACTTCTCATCGGTGCGCAGATAGTAGTCGCGCTCGGGCATGCCGAGCCCGCCCTGTCCCGCGTGGGCGATCATCTCGGTGCTGTTCTTGGGATCCTGGCCGGCGCCGAAGCCGAAGGGCGCGAGGCCGGCACGCTGTTCGAGGTCACCGAACGAATTGGCGAGCTGCTCGCGGGTCGTGATCGCCGCGATCACGTCGAGCGTCGGCTGCAACGGCGTCCGGCCGAGCGTTTCGACGCGGGCCGAGTCCATGCACGAACCGTAGAAGGTGCCGACCTTCCACAGGTTGCTGCCGGCCTTCGCTGTCGGTGCGCGCTTCGCGGCGTCCTCGAGGATGTCGTGCAGCACCGCCTGGTTCTTGTCGCTCAGCTGCTGAAAGCTCCCCCACACGGCGTAGGCCGCGGGGATGGTGGCGCGGGTCTGCCACCCGCCGTTCGCGTAGCGATAGAAATCCTGACAGGCACTGCAGGTCGTGTCCATGTTCGCCTTGTCGATCGGGCGGGACACGGTCGGGGACTGGGCGCCAGCGGTCGCCGCGCCGAACGCGACGAGCGCCACCGAGGCCAGGCGTCGAACGGATGTCTGCATCATGGGTGCGGAGGATGGGACGAGGTAGGAGCGGCGCGGGCCGCTTCCTGTACGCTAATACGATGAGCGGGCCGTGCAACGGTGAAAGGCGGCGGCACGGCACGTCGCATCACCGAGACGAAATCGAACGTCGATCGTCAGGTCTGCCGTTGCCATCATCGGTGTGGTCGCGCGCGAAACGAGGGACCCGCACGCGCAGGTCCCTCGCTTCGCCCGGGGCGACCGGGAATCAGCGGCCCTGGTCGTACACGATGTCCACCGGAATCCCCTTGGAGCGCAGCCGGTCGAGGTCGGCCTGCAGCGCGGCGCCGATCACGCCGCGTTCCGAGTAGAGCCGCGCGACGCCGTCATAGTCCCCATTGCCCTGCAGGGTGAGGATGTCCCGCGACAGCGCATCCGCCGCCGCGCGCATCTTCGCGAAGTCGACGCGATACTTGCCATTCGGCTCGCGGCTGAAGGCGCCCTGGCTCTGCAGGTAGTTGAACGCCACGACGTTGGCTCGTCCGTGCGCATCCGCCGCGCCGAAGCGTACCGAGCGGAAGAGGCTCGCGAGGAAGGTGACGTAGTTGTCCTCGATCGACTCGCTCCCCATCTCGCCCCGGGCGTTGAGCTGCCGGACCATGTAGAGGCCGAGGATGTCGGCCTTGCCCTCCTCGAGCGCGCCGGCCTTCTCCTTGAGCGCCGCTCGCACGGTGCCCTTGCCGTCGATCGTGTTCTTGATGCCGAGGCCGTGCGCGACCTCGTGGAACATCACGTTCTCGAAGAAGGCGTCGAAGGTGACGCGCGGGAGCTGATCGTCCGCGATGAGCTCCTGGGCGATCGGCAGGAGGATGCGATCATACTTGGCGCGCATCGCATTCTTGAGCTGAAGGCGACGCGTTCCCTTTCGCAGCTGCACCGTCTCGTCGTTCGGCAGGTTGATGGCGATCGTCTTCGAGCCCACGTTCGCCTGGCCGGCAACGTACACCACATCGTACGCGTTGAGGTCCGCATCCGTGCCGGGGCGCTCGCGCCTGTACGCCGCGGGCACCGGGATGCCACGCTGCAGCGACGGGAGCATGCGCGCGTACTTGGCGAGGCGCTGGCTCCACGCCTGATCCTTGATCAGCACGAACGATTCGTTCGCCGCCTTGTAGCCGAACAGCTCGTCCTCGTACGTCTCGATGGGGCCGAGCACGAGCTCGAGCGTGTTCTTCTTCATGTCCATCCACGCCATGTCGCTCGGCCGATAGCGATCGGTCGTGATCGCGGTCGCGAGCAGCTCGAGATAGCGGCGCAGGCCGCGATCCTCCGCCATCGTGGCGGCCTGGCGCAGCTTGGCCGCGGCACGGGCGTTGGCGGCGGCGAAGAAGGTCGCATAGGGAATCGCGACGAGGCGACCGGACGCGTCGCGCCGCACCATGGTGTAGAGCGACTTGAGGCTGTCGGCGCGCGGTCCACCCGCCGCGACCTCGCGCTCGAACTCCTCCTTCGTCATGTCGCGCGGATAGAAGTTCGCGCCGGCCGGCTTGGGGCCGACGCCCGCAATGAACGGGGCATTGTTGTCGAGCCGGTCCCACGGCCCGACGTTGATCTCCGCGAGCCGCCGCGCGTCGGCCTGCGGCATGTTGCGGAGCAGCGAATCGCGGCTGCCGAACGCCTGCATCCAGTAGATGCCGTGCATCTCGCGAGCGGCATCGACGAGGAGCGGCAGCATCCGGCGCTCCCAGCGCGTGAGCGGCGTCGTGTCGGGGGCAAGGCGCACCGTGGTGTAGCGCGACAGTCGGTCGGCGATCGTCTGGGCCGGGAGCTGTGCCGGCGAGACTGGCAGCGGCGTGGGCGACGGACGCACGGCGGACAGCGGCGCCGGACGACCGCCCGCGTTCCAGCGAGGAGCGACGCCGTCGGCGAGCAGCCGGGTCGCCATCGCGGCGGCGTTCACGACCGCCGTCATGTGCGCAATGTCGACGTGTCCGGCGTCGTCGCTCGGACGGTGATAGTCGTCGTGCATGTTGTACGACGACAGCGTGTGCGCGGGGATCCCCATCTGCGCGAAGGCGATGTTGTCGCTGCGCGTGAAGAACTGCTGGTCGGGGCGGCGGTCGGCTCCGATCGGCAGACCGGCGGCGGCGAATGTGGCTCCCATCGTCGACCGCTCATACCCGGTGAGCCACGCGCGTCCGGCGCCACCGGCGAGCGAATCGGGACGGCCGATCATCTCGATCTCGAGGTTGGCCACGAGGCGGGAGAGCGGCACCGGCGGATGGTCGATGAACCAGCGTGTGCCGAGCAGGCCGACCTCTTCACCTGTCGTGGCGACGAAGAGCACGGTGCGGCGCGGCGGCGGACCGTTGGCGAGCGCGCGAGCCGACTCGAGCACCGCGACGACACCTGAGGCGTCGTCGTCGGCGCCGTTGTAGATCGAGTCGCCATTCACGGCGGTGCCGATGCCGAGATGGTCGTAATGGGCGTCGACGAGCACCACGGAGTCGCGCAGCACGGGATCGCTGCCGCGCAGGAGGCCGACCACGTTCACCGCGGTGCGGCGGCGTGCGACCGGCACCGTGTCGAGGGCGGCGAAGCTCGGATACAGCGTCGGGCGCGTCCGGGTGACGACGGTGCCGTTCGGCATCGTGCGCGACTGCGTCGAGACGGCGACGGCGACTCGCTGGAAGTAGCCGCTGTCGCCCGCCGGCTGGAGCCCGATGCGGCGCATCTCGTCGGCGATGATGCGGGCAGCCCTGGCCGATCCGGGGGTGCCGGTTGCGCGCCCCTCGAGAGAATCATCGGCGAGCGCGAACAGCAGGCGTCGCACGTCACGGTCGGAGACGACGCCGCGCCGCGCGAGCTGGGCATGGGCGGGGGCGGAGCCGACCACGGCGGCCTGAGCCGCCAGGAGAGCGATCACGAACAGACGCGACGCGCGAGTGAGCGAAGTCATCAGCATGTGTGCGGGAGTGAGCGGTACCGGCATCCAGGCGCCGGACAGCGAGAATATCGTCCGGCCGCGACGCTCGCTACGGGGCGTCGCGGTGGAACATGGATTGCCCATGTGTTTAGAAACGTATCCTTCATCACTTTCATCACACGATCGCATGCTCCAGAGACGTACGCGAAACAAGATCGCGCTCTTCGCGGTTCCGCTCGCTACCGCGCTCGTCATCGGCCTCGGCGCGCTGCGGACGCCCGCCACGGACGGAACCCTCACGCTGGAAGCGAGCCTGAGCACGAAGAAGCTCACGGTGCGCAAGGACGGGGAGATCGTGAAGCAGTACGACGTCGCCGTGGGCAAGGATGGGCACCCCACGCCGACGGGGCAGTACAACATCCAGAAGATCGTCTGGAACCCCGCCTGGGTGCCGCCCGACGCCAAGTGGGCGCAGGGCAAGTCCGCGAAGGCGCCGGGGCATCCGGGCAACCCCATGAAGCTCGTGAAGATCTTCTGGAAGGAGCCGGACTACTACATCCACGGCACGGGCGACGTCGAGTCCCTCGGCTCGGCGGCATCGCACGGCTGCCTCCGGATGGATCCGGATGAGGCCGGCGAAGTGGCGCTCATGGTCATGGAGAACGCGGGACAGTTCCGCGACTGGGACTGGGTGAAGGGGATCCTGCACCTCGGCGATCAGCGCACCGTGCGACTCGCCACGCCGACCCCGCTCACCGTCACGAACTAGGCGGTACAGGGAGAACCAACCTCGTCCATGGCATGTGAGTTGCCGCCATGGACGGGCTCACTCACTCCCCTCCCGCAGAGGAACGTGACATGGATCTCCTGACCTGGCTCATCGTCGGACTGGTCGCCGGCGTGCTCGCATCGCTCGTCATGGGCGGCACGGGATACGGCATCATCGGCGACATCATCATCGGGATCGTCGGCGCATTCATCGGGGGCTGGCTCTTTCGCCAGCTCGGCGTCACCTCGCCCATGGGCGGGCTGGCGGGCGTGATCTTCGTCGCCTTCATCGGCGCCATCGTGCTGATCTTCATTCTGCGGCTCATTCGCGGCGGACGCCGGCCGAGAGTCTAGTCGCGGCTTCAGGGATGAACGGCGAAGCGGATGAGCGCCATGCACTCATCCGCTTCTTCGTTCGCTCCAACCTGCGATCGCTCACGCGGGAAAGGGCAATGAAAGCTTCTCCCCCGGCGGCAAGGCATGCCAGCGCCACACCAATTCCGACAGTCGCTCTTTCACGCGGTTCATCGCCTCGTCGGTGACGGACACGGGACATGACAGGCCGGCGTTGGCGAAGTACGACGACGCGCTGGCGTTGCAGGCGTCGGCGGTGAGCGGAATGCGCGAGGCGCGGGCGGTGTCGAAGCACCCGACGATCACCTCGGCCGGCAATGCATCCGGGGGCAGTGGGCCACGGGGCCATGGGGTGCCGAAGTCGCCGAGATCCCAGCCTTCGGCCACCAGCCCGTAGAAGGCGCGATCGAAGCCGAGAATGGTCTCGACCGCGTAGTGCGTGAGGTCGTGAATGGCGAAGAAGTCGGCGGTGGGGCCGCGACGCTTCTGCCAGGTGGACGTGCCGTCGGCGCGGCGCAGCTCGAACACGACGGCACCGTCCGTTCGGCGCGCGAGGTGGATCGTGAGCGGCGCCGCCGCCATGCTCAACCCACGGCGGTTGGGTACGTGCCGGCGTGCAGCCGACGCGTCAACTCGGCCGCTTCGTCCGGATTGGAGACCGTGGCGTCGAGGTCGCGCATGAGGCCATCGTGGAGCCCGTACACGCAGCCATGGATGGTGAGCGACTGCTTTCGATCCCACGCATCCTGCACCACGGTGGAGCGCGCCGTATTGAGCACCTGCTCCGCCACGTTGAGCTCGCACAGCCGGTCGACGCGCGCCTCGCCGGAGAGCGCGCTCAGCTCGGCCTCGTGCTGCTGCGCCACGTCCTCCACAGGCCGAAGCCAGTTGTCGATCAAGCCGTAGCGCCGGTCGTCGAGCGCGGCGCGCACGCCGCCGCATCCGTAGTGCCCCGTGATGAGGATGTGCTCCACCTTGAGCACGTCCACGGCGTACTGGATCACGGTGAGGCAGTTGA
>DASSIC010000717.1:0-3330 GCA_035692325.1 Gemmatimonadaceae bacterium
CGTCGAGCGGGAGTTTCCCCACAAGCTCGATCACGTGCTGTCGGGGCCCGACGACGTACGCGGTCCGCGCGCGCTGCATCCGATCTTCTACGGCAGCTTCGACTGGCACTCCTGCGTGCACGGCTACTGGCTCCTGGCGGCACTGCTACGGCTGCACCCGGAGCTGCCGCACACGCAGGAGACGCTCACGCTGTTCGACCGGCAGCTGCGCCCCAACCGCGTGTCGGGGGAGGTGTCCTATCTCGCCGGTCCGCTGCGCGCGGGGTTCGAGCGACCGTATGGCTGGGCGTGGCTCCTGATGCTGACGGCCGAGCTGGCGCGCAACCCGCTGCCGGAAGCGGCGCGCTGGTCGCGCGTGCTCCAGCCCCTGGCCGACGTGTTCGTCGCGCGGCTGCACGAATATCTCGGCAAGGCGACCTATCCCATCCGCGTCGGCACGCACTTCAACTCGGCGTTCGCGCTCGCGCTCTCGCTCGAGTACGCCGCCGTCATGCACGACGAATCACTCACGACGCTGCTGCGCAACAAGGCGATCGCGTGGTACGGGGCGGACCGCGACTGCCAGGCATGGGAGCCGGGCGGCGACGACTTCCTTTCGTCGGCCTTGATGGAGGCGGAGTGCATGCGTCGCGTGCTCGATCCGCCGGAGTTCACGTCGTGGCTCGACGGCTTCCTGCCGCGTCTCGCCCAGCGTGAGCCGCGCACGCTGTTCGAGCCGGCGACCGTGACCGATCGCACGGATGGCAAGATCGCGCATCTCGACGGCCTGAACCTCAGCCGCGCCTGGTGCTGGCGCTCGCTCGCGGGCAGCTGGCCGGTCGACGACCCGCGTCACGCCGCGGCGCTGGCGGCCGCCGACACGCATGTGGCCGCGAGCCTGCCGCACGTCACCGGGGACTACATGGGCGAGCACTGGCTGGCGACGTTTGCGCTGCTCGCTCTCGTTGGTTAAGGCGTCGAAAGCAGTGCGGGAAGGGTGAACACAGCGAAGGCGTAAATGGGTCATACATTGCTGCCTCGCTTCCGCTCCATCCCGAATGGCGTGGAATGCGTGAAGAGTCAACCGCGTTGACGCCGTTGACTCGATGACGCGGTTCGGTCTACCACCGTTTGACGCAGTCTTTTCTTCACGTTTCCCGCAGTCTCATCATGCCCCGCCCCAGCTCGACAACTGCCTCCATCAGCGTCTCGAAATCCTCCTCACGCGAGCGATGATTCACGTTCGCCACCCGGATCGCGTAGCGGCCGCCGAGTCGCGTGCCTGACGGCACGGCGATCCCCTGCTCCTGGAGCTGCAGCAGGATCTCCTCGTTCAGCGCGTCGAGTGTCGCGTCGTCTGGCCGCACCGCGGGCACGTACCGGAAGCACGCCACGTTCAGCGGCGCCGGCGCCATCAGCTCCAGCTCCGGATGCTGTTCGACGCGTTCGACCAGGCGCTGCGTCTGCCGCACGTTCTGCTCGATCATCGCCGCGAGACGGTCGGTGCCGTGGGAGATGAAGCTCATCCACACCTTGAGCGCGCGGAAGTTGCGCGTGAGGTCGAGCCCGCGCTCGGCGAAGGGCAGTCCGCCGGCGATCACGCCACGATCCATCGCGGCGATGTAGCTGGCGGATGACGCGAAGGCGGCGCGGTGCACCTCCGCGTCGCGCACCAGCACGCACGCGCACTCGAAGGGGAGCGAGCCCCACTTGTGCAGGTCGAAGCCGATCGAGTCGGCGCGCTCGAGCCCTTTCACGATCGGCCGCAGCTGCGCGGACAGATGAACGAGCGCGCCGAAGGCGCCGTCGACGTGGAACCAGAGCGACTGCTCGCGACAATAGTCGGCGAGGGCGTCGAGGTCGTCGGTCGCGCCGGTGTTCACCGTGCCGGCGGTGCCGATGACACAGAACGGCAGCATGCCCGCAGCGCGATCTTCAGCCACCATCCGCGCGAGCGCCGCGACGTCGATGCGATACTCCTCGTCCACCGGAACGCGACGGAAGGACCTGTTGCCAAGTCCGAGGAGCTCGGCCGCCTTGCGCGCCCAGTTGTGCGTCTCACTGGAACCGTAGAAGACCATCCGGCCGCGCGGCGTGGCCCCGACGTCGGTCTGATGTCCATCCTCGCGCACGTCGAGCCCGAGCTTCACGGCGCCCGCATGCCGCGCGACCGCGAGCCCCAGCGTGTTCGCCAGCGTGCCACCGGAGACGAGCAGTCCGCTCGCGTCGGGCGGCATGCCGAGCAGCTCGGCGAGCCAGCGGATCACCTCGTGCTCGACGAGCGCCGGCGCCTGGTTGAAGCCGGCCATGTGCGGGTTGATCCCCGCCGCGAGCATCTCCGCCATCATGGCGAGCGGTGTCCCCTGTCCCTGCACCCAGCCCCAGAAGCGCGGGTGCAGGTTGCCGACGGTGAATGGCATCACGCGATCGACGAAGGTCGCGTACGCCGCCTCGTCGCCGAGTCCGTCGCGGGGAACGGCACCGTTGAACGACTCCCGCACGGGGCGAGGCATCTCACGCCATGCCGGCTGCTCCGGCAGGGTGGAGAGATGGTCGAGCATGTCGTCCACCATCCGGTGCGCGAGGGCGCGGAAGCTGGTCCAGTCGGCGGGATCGAGGGTCAGGGACACGATGACGGGATGACGGGATGACGGGATGACGGAAGGCTGGCTCGCAGTCTATGCAGTGGCAGGCTGCGCGACCATCCGGTTCGCGCTCGTCATCGCCGGGGCGGCGACGTATGATGAAGGAGGCCATCTTCAGCGAGACGTCCATGACGCAGTCCTTCGTCCTTCGTGCAGTCGCCACGTTGCTGTTCGCTCCGGTCAGCCTCGTCGCGCAGGTTCCGAAGCCCGACACCGCCATGTCGCCGGCTGCGCACGACAGTGCGCACGCGGCGATGCAGCGGCGCGGCGCCGAGGTGATGGGGGTGGACCAGGAGACGTCGGTGCACGTGTTCGAGGCGCTGCCCAACGGCGGCGTGATCGAGCTGCAGCGCGGCGTGGACGACTCGGTCGGGATGCGCACGATTCGCGCTCATCTGCGCGGCATCGCCCAGGCGTTCGCCGCCGGGGACTTCGAGTCGCCGACGTACGTCCACATGACCTCGGTGCCCGGCGCGCGAGTCATGGCCGAGCGGCGCAAGAACATCCGCTACGACTACCGCGACCTGCCGCGCGGTGGCGCGTTGCGCATCACGACGACGGATGCCGTGGCGCGGAAGGCGATCTGGGAGTTCGTCGCCTTCCAGCGCAACGAGCACATGGCGGGAGAACGGCCGTAGCGCGTCGCGCCTGCAGGGAGCTGCCGTTCGCAAAACGCGCCTGGGCCGTCAACTTGGCGTTTCAACCC
>DASSIC010000718.1:0-9166 GCA_035692325.1 Gemmatimonadaceae bacterium
TTCGGCGGTCGCGCGCACGAGGCCGATCCAGAAGGGCGAGAGGCCGGGGTAGAGATGGCGAATCGTCGCCGACGCGGCGAACAGCACCGTGAACGCGGCCAGCAGCGCCGTGGCGCGGCGCCGCATGATCGCGTACTGGAGAGCCTTCTCGGTATCGTCGCGAACGACCAGCATCGCAAGAAAATACCGAGGGGCGCGGTCAGGCGCCCACCCTCTCGACCTGCACGCCGGTCCGACCACCGCGGCGCGACCGGTCCGTCAGTCCGCTGGAGGCGCGATCCGGTCGATCGCGGCCATCTCCTGGCTCGTGAGCCGCCACGCTGCCGCCACGTTGGCGTGCACCTGCTCAGCCGTCGTGGCGCCGGCGATGACGGAGGCGATCATCGGATGCGCACGCAGCCAGGAGAAGGCGAGATCGAGGATGGTGTGGCCGCGCGATTCCGCGAACGCAATCAGCCCCTCGACGTGGTCGAGGTCTTCCCGGCTGATCTTTCCATCGAACCAGTCGGCGATCCGCGAGCCCTCGGGCACCCCCTTTCCCTTTCGATACTTCCCCGTCAGCAGGCCGCTGGCGAGCGGAAAGAAGGGAAGGAACGCCATCGCGTGCTGCTCGCAGTACTGCAGGACGCCGCGCTCCGGCTCGCGACGCAGCAGGCTGTACTCGTTCTGCACGCTCACGAACTTCGCCGCGCCCGGCTTCACCGCGCCGGCCGCCTCGCGCAGCTGCTCGACGGAAAACTGCGAGCATCCGATCTCGCGTACCTTGCCCGCCTTCACCAGCTCGTCGAGCGCGCCGAGGGTGTCGGCGATCGGCACGAGCGGATCGGGGGTGTGGAGCTGATAGAGGTCGATAACGTCGGTGCCAAGGCGGCGAAGGCTCGCTTCCACGGCGCGACGGACGTACGTCGGGTGCGCGCCGCGATCCGGATGCCACCGCTTGTGTCCGAACTTGGTCGCGATGATCACGCCTGAGCGTCGGCGGCCGAGTGCCTTGCCGAGGAACTCCTCGCTCTTCCCGTCCGCGTACAGCTCGGCGGTGTCGAAGAAGGTGATCCCCGCATCGAGCGCCGCGTGCACCACCGTCGTCGACGTGGCTTCGTCGATGCGCGCGCCGAAGTTGTTGCAGCCGAGGCCCACGACCGAGACCTGGAGGGTACCGATGCGGCGAGTTTCCACGATGCCTGTCTTGCTGGAGGGAGTCGGACGACTGCGACGAATCTGGCGCGCGAACACCCGTGCGCGGTGAGAGACCTCACAGCGCCGCGGTCGACCACCTCACTCGGCCCGCTCAGTAGGGGACGATGTCGACGACCGGTTTCACATGCAGGTACGACTCGATGATCTTCGACACCAGCGTCGCCGTGGTCGCGCCCTGGAACGGCACGTACTCGAGCATCATCGCGACGACGATCTTGGGATCGTCGGCCGGCGCGAAGCCGACGAACCAGGAGAAGTTGAGCTCCTTGCCGTTCTTGTCGTACTTGCGGCTCTGGGCCGTGCCCGTCTTGCCCGCGAGCACGACGCCCTTGATCTGCGCGCGTGCCGCCGTTCCGGTCTCGACGACGTTGGCGAGTGCCGCGCGCAGTCCCTTGAACTGCTCGGCGGTGAGATTGAAGATCTTCTTGCGGTCCGGCGCGATGTGCGCGACCTCCGGCCGCGCCGCCGTCCCGTCGGTGGCGAGCGCGGTGTAGAAGCGCGCCATGTTCAGGATCGTCTGTGCATTCTCACCCTGCCCGATCGCGAGGTTGAGCACGACCGACGACGTCCATCCGCGCTTGCCGTAGAGCCGATTGAAATACTCTTCCGTCTCCGGCCACTGCGGACGTCGCTCTTCGGGCAGGTCGATCCCCGCCTTCTCACGGAACCCCAGATCCACCCCACCGGCCAGCAGGCGTGTGAGACCGAGCTTGATGCCGAGCTGATAGAAGTAGGTGTTGCACGACTTCGCGATCGCCTCGGCGAGCGAGAGGCTGCCGTGCTTGCCGTCGCAGTGGAAGTAGCGCGAGCCGTACTGCAATCCGCCGGTGCAGGTGACCGGCATGTGCTCGTCCATTCGCACGACGCCCAGCTCCAGCGCGGTCACCGCCGTCGCGATCTTGAAGGTGGACCCCGGTGGATACTCGCCCTGGAGCGCCTTGTTGTAGAGCGGACGGCGCGGGTCGGCGCGGAGGGAGTCCCAGTACTGCGCCGGAATGCCGCCGACGAAGCGGTTCGCATCCCAGCTTGGCGCGCTGTACAGCGCGAGCACGCCCCCCGTCTTCGGATCGAGCGCCACGACGCCGCCCTGCAGCGTGTCGCCGAACAGGCTGGCGGCCACGCGCTGGAGGTCCATGTCGATGTTGGTCTGGAGCGAATCGGCGGCGACAGGGGCCAGGTCAGGTCGCGCGCCCGTCTCGTGCACGATGCGCCCACGTGCATCGATCTCGACGAACTGGCTCCCCTCCTTGCCGTGCAGCACGTTCTCGTACTCCTTCTCGAGCCCCTGCTTGCCGATCTGCTGTCCCGCCTTGTAGTCGGCGGTGTCCTTCAGCCGCGCGAGCTCCGTCTCGCTGATCTCGCCGACGTAGCCGACGAAGGGGGCCACGATCTCGCCATCCGGATAGAATCGGCGCGGCGCACTCTGGATGATCAGCCCCGGAAATTGTGTGCGATGCTCCTCGAGCACGCTCACCACGTCGAACGACGCGTCGGGGATGACGACCGCCGGCCGTCCCGGCGACCGGCGAAAGCGCCGCAACGCCTGGTCGACCTGCCCCGGTGTCATGTTCACCGCCTGCGCGAGCTGGGCGAGCGCCACGCGGAGTGAATCCTCCTTCGGCGCGAGCAGCGACACGGAATAGCCGATGACGTTATCGGCGATGATCTTGTGATTGCGGTCGTAGATCACGCCGCGCGGCGCGGGGAGCGGCAGCTCGCGGAGCCGATTGGTCTCCGCCTGCAGGGCGTACTTCTGGTGCTGGAGCACCTGGCTGCGGAAGAATCCGCCCGTCAGGAACAGCAGCATCCCCGAGATCATCACCGTCGCGCCCATCGCGCGCCGATGCATGTCGTTGGGGTGGAAGCTCACGCGTCACCTTGGCCGTCGCCGTTTTCGAGGGAGCGCCACATGTACCAGCAGGCCGTGGTCGCGTGCGGCCGCCACTTCTCCCCGAGCCGCAGGACGTCCTTGGGCGTGGGACGCGCCTTGAGCCCATACGCGCGCTGCATCGCATTCTGGATCCCGAGATCGAGCTCGGGGAGGACGTCGGGCCGCCCGAGCCGGAACATGAGGAACATCTGCACCGTCCAGCGACCGATCCCCTTCACCTGGACCAGGTGATCGATGATCGCGTCGTCCGGCAGGCGCCCGAGGTGCGCGAGTGGCAGCGACCCATCGACCACACGGGCGGACAGATCACGGAGATAGCCGATCTTCTGACGCGAGAGTCCCGCGCTGCGCAGCGACTCGTCGCTCGTGGCGAGCACGAGATGCGCGCGTGGACGCTTGTTGGGGTAGAGTTCGCGAAAGCGTCGATGGATCGTGCCGGCGGCCTTGCCCGAGAGCTGCTGGTAGATGATGGAACGCACCAGCGCGTCATAGTGTGTTCCGGTCCGCTTCGGCGGGGGAGGCGCCTTGCGGACGCGAGCGATCACCTGCGCGAGCACGGGGTCCACACGGCGAAGGTGTGCGACGGCGGAGCGATGACTGGCGGCCATGGAAGGGAAGATACGACGCGCTCAACCCGCGTGTAGTTCCAGCCAGCGCGCCACCTTCTTCAGGTCGCTCACGAACTCCTTTTCCGCGTTCGGCCGCAGATCGCTCGGCGCCCGGAGCACCGCGCTCGGGTGCACCGTCGCGAAGCCGGTCTCGGCAAGGGGCGTGACGACGGCCTTGCCTCGCTGCGCGGTGACGCGGAAGCTCCGTCCGAACACCGCCTTGGCGGCGGTCGCGCCGAGCGCCACGATGACTCGCGGCTTGACGACAGCGAGCTCGGCGTCGAGCCAGGGGTTGCAGGCGCGAATCTCGGAGGCGTTGGGGGTCTTGTGGATGCGACGCTTTCCCTCCGGAGCCGGCACCCACTTGAAGTGCTTCACGGCGTTCGTGACGTACGCGTCGCCGCGGTCAAGTCCCGCGCGCTCGAGCGCACTGTCGAGCAGCCGACCCGACGGCCCGACAAATGGGCGTCCCGCGAGATCCTCCTGATCGCCAGGCTGTTCGCCGACGAACATCACCTGGGCCGTTCGCGCGCCCGCGCCGAAGACGGTCTGCGTCCCGACGCGCCAGAGGTGACAGCCGCGGCAGCCCGCGGCGGCGCGCCGCAACGCCGGGAGGCTCAGGCGGGGCGGCAGGAAGTCGGCGGCACTTCCGGTCTCGGCCGACGTCCGTTTCGTCGCGCGTCGCGTTGGCGTCATGCCGTGGCGACGGGCAATCGACGGGCCAACCGGCCCCTGCGGCGCGAGGTGATCGGCGCTACCATATGGGCATGCTACCGCACTCCTCCGAGGATACCATGTTCGACGCCAGCCTCCGATTCCGTCGCGTCACGACCGCGGCGCTCGTCGCCCTCGCGCCGCTTGCCGCCTGCGCGCCCACTCCCGTCGCCGCCCCCGCCACGCCAGCGGCAGTGGGCGACGCCACGACCCTGCTGGTCCGCCTCGGCGCCGACACCATTGCGATGGAGCAGTACACGCGCACGCCGACGCGCATGGAGGGGGTGCTCGTTCAGCGCACGCCATTCACCACCATTGCGCGCTACAGCGTCGACGTCGGCATCACCGGCGCACCCGCCCGGGCCGAGTATTCGCTGCGGCGAGGCGATGGCACGACGATCACGGGACAGATGCAGTCGCTCTCCGTGCGCTACGCTGGTGACTCGGTCACCTTCATCGGCCATCGCTCCAGCGGCGACACCACACGGGTTGCCGTGACGAACGGCGACGTCCTCCCATATCTGAACGGGTCGTATGGGCTGTTCGAGCTCGCCCTGACGCGCCTGCTCGCCGCGGGCCGCGACACCGGCAACTTCTCCATCGTCCCGCTCAGCTGGGCCGCCGCCGGCAGCTCGCAGCTCCCGGTGAAGCTCATCGGTCGGGATTCGGCGCGCATCGGATGGTTCGGCTACCCCATGTACGTCCGCCACGATGGGCGCGGCAACCTGCTCTGGGTGGACGGCAACCAGACGACGGTGAAGGTGCGCGTGGACCGCGTAGCCAACACGCCGCTCGACACGCTGGCGCGCGAATGGTCGGCGCGCGACATGGCCTCGGGCGCCATGGGCCGCGTCTCCACGCGAGACACCGTGCACGCGACGATCGGCAGCGCACATGTCTGGGTGGACTACGGCCGTCCCGCGCTGCGCGGGCGCAACGTCTGGGTGAACGGTGTGCTCGGCGACACGATCTGGCGCACCGGCGCCAATGCCGCCACGCAGCTCCGCACCGATGCCGACCTCACGCTGGGCGGGGTCACGGTGCCGGCGGGGATCTACTCGCTCTGGACACGCACGACACCCAGCAACCGGTACGAGCTGATCGTGAACAAGCAGGCGGGCCAGTGGGGAACGGAGTACCATCCCGAGCGTGATCTGGCGCGCATCCCGCTGCGCGAGAGCACCCTGCCCACGCCCGTGGAGCGCTTCACCATGACGTTCGAACAGGGCGCGCTCGTCATGACGTGGGGAACCAAGCAGCTCAGCGTGCCGGTCAGTGCTCGATAGGCCGCCACGCCGGGAGCGGGTCGTGAGCCGGCTGTTCAACTACTTCTTCAAGGGTATCGTCTTTCTCGCACCATTCGCGCTGACGATCTACGTCTGCGTGCGGGTGTTCACGACGATCGACGGCTGGCTGGGCATCCCCATCCCCGGCGTGGGATTCCTTGCCACCGTCGTGCTGATCACGCTGTTCGGCTACCTCGCCCAGGGGCTGCTCACGCGCAGCGTGTTCGGCGTGATCGAGCGCGTGCTCGACCGGCTCCCCTTCGTGCGGCTGCTCTATTCGTCGACGAAGGATCTGCTGAACGCCTTCGTCGGCGAACATCGCCGGTTCGACAAGCCGGTGACGGTGCTCTACGCCGGCGGACCGGGGCGCGCGATCGGGTTCGTGACCCAGCAGTCGCTCGCCACGATGGGGCTGACCGAGCACGTCACGGTGTATCTGCCACAGTCGTACAACTTCGCCGGACAGCTGCTGATCTTCCCGAGCAGCGCGGTCCAGCCGCTCACGGCCGACAGCGCCGACGTCATGGCGTTCATCGTCTCCGGCGGTGTCACCGCGCTGCCGACGCTCAGCACTCCTCCGGCCCCGGTGCGGGAGCGCTGAGCGCACGCGACCCCGGCGTTCAGGGAGCGGCGGCGAGCCTCACCCTGAACGCCGCATACGACGGCATGTCCCTCACCAGCCCCGTGAGCTCCGAGGGATCGATCGCCGAGATGAGCCGCTCCGTCGCGCGGATGCGATCTTCCTCGAGGGGGTGTGAGGCGAAGAACCCCTCGATCGCCAACGGTGACGCGCGGCGTTCGGCGAGCAGACGCTCGAACAGCGCTGGAATGCCTTCCGGGTCGATGCCGGCGCGGATCACGTTCTCCACCGCTTCGGAATCGGCCTCCGCCTCGTCCTGCCGGCTGTACTTCGCGAACAGCGCCGCACCGCCGACCTGGATCGCCGCCTGCGCGACGTTGTTGTCGCAGATGCGCGTCAGCGTGCAGGTGAGGCTCACCGCCACGTTCGCGCCGCGCGCCTTCTCCATCTGCTGCACCGAGTGGCGTCGCACCACGTGTCCGATCTCGTGGCCGATGGCGCCCGCCAGCTCGTCGAGCCGAGCGGCGCGCTCGATGAGCCCGCGATTCACGTAGATGAAGCCACCCGGGAGTGCGAAGGCGTTCACCTCGTGGCTGTCCACGACGTAGAATCGCCAGTCCAGATCGGGACGCGACGTCGTGCGAGCGATGGACAGGCCGAGCTGCTGCACGTAGTCGCCCACCATCGGATCGCGCACGAGCGGGATGCGCGCGTTGATCTGCTCGGCGTTCTGCCGGCCGACCGCGACTTCCTGGTCCTGGCTCACGCCGCAGCCGCCGAGCAGGGCGGCGAGGGCGACGAATGTCAGACGTGTCGTTCGCGGGGAGAGGCGCACGCGGTCAGGGCTTCTCGGGCTGTGGCGGGCCGGCCAACAGCGCGTCGGAGACGCGCTCCCGCTGCTGCTCCATCCGGCTGAACAGGAGGGCGAGCAGGTTGTCGTTCTGGATCGCGGTCGTCTCGCCACGCATCGTCAGTTCCTTCGACGCCGGGATGAAGTGCAGCGTGTCGAGTGCGGCGGCGGCCCGCGCGCGCGCTGACGAGTCGGCGAAGAGATAGATGGCCAGCCCGGACTTGCCCACCGTGTAGAGCGCCGGTGCCACGTCGAACTTCGGCAGGTCGGGCAGCTCGGTCGCCGTCTGCGGGGCGACCCCCGCCGCGTCGAGCCGCTTGCGGACTGCGCAGGACGTCCAGTGCCCCGTGCCGGGGCAGTCCGACTTTCCGCGGACCCCGATCACGACGGGCGCGCGCACGCCGCCGGCGACGACCGTCGTATCGGATGCCGATGAGTCTCCACGTCCGCAGGCGGCGGCGACGAGCACTGCCGCGGCAGCTCCCCGCCGCGCGAACGAGGTCATGCCCATTTCATCCGCTCGCGGAGCGCGCTGACATGCGCCGTGTGATGCCGCCCGTGCCACGCGTAGATCGTCAGCAGGGAATCGAGCGTCATCGGTCCATTCTCGGGATGATTGAGCGTGCGCGCGAACGACTCGGCCGGCGTCGCACGCAGCAGGTGCACGAGCCGCGCGTGTAGGGCGTCGAGCAGATCGAGCGACACGCCGACCGGCAGGGTGCGGCCGTCGGCGAGGTCGGCCCATGCCGCCTCGGCGTACGGCTTGATGGTCGGATTCTCCTCGGTGAGGGCGAGGCGGAATCGCGTGTACGCGTTGATGTGGCTGTCGGCCACGTGATGCACGACCTGCCGCACCGTCCAGCCGTCGGGCCGGTAGGGCGTATCGAGCTGTCCGTCGCTCAATCCCTTCACCGCGGTGCGGAGCCTGGCCGGCGCGACGGCGAGCGCCTCGATTGCCGCGCGACGCTCGTCGGGCGAGAGCGACGACTTGCGCTCCGGCTTCCCGATGGGATAACGGAGGTCCGGACCGGTGGCGCTGGCGGATGGTGTGGTCATGGGCGGTGAGGTCGGGTGGAGGAAGGCAGCCATCGCAAGCTATGCAGGGCGGCCCGCCGCGCGCGAGAGTGCGGCGTGACGGAACGCGTGCGGGCTCGTCGCTTTCGCATCGTCGGACCTCCCGCCACCGATGCGTCTGACATACGTTTACCCTGTGCACACGCGGACGCTCGCGCCATGACCGACAAGAAGCGCCGACCCGCGAAGAAGCGGCCCGGCAATCACCACAACAAGTCTCCGTACTTCCTGCAGCCGGCCAAGCAGGGGACGGTCACCGTCTTCCGACGCCCGGCGGGCAATCGCATCGATCCCAAGCTGTGCGGGACGATGAACAGCCGCGCCATGGCGCTCGCCCTCGTCAAGCAGCTCGAGAAGGCGGAGTCGGTGGTTCACGACCTCTTTCTCGAGGCGACGGACGACGGCATCGAGGCGCTGGAGGCGGTGCTCGAGGCGTGCCGGCAATCGGTCACGCGTCGAGCCGACCAGATCGCGGCCTCGGGCACGGCCGGGGCGCCAGCCCCCAAGGGACGGCGGGGACGCGGGCGTCGCCGAAGTGGGCCTCGTGGCGGCCCGGCGGGACCGGCTCCCGCCGGCGACGCCGAAGACACGAGCGCCGCCTGAAGGTGATCCCTCTCGCGCGCGCATACGCCGCGCGCGGCGGCGCGCCGGTGATCCGCGAGGTCGATCCCGCGATCTTCCAGCGACGCTACTACGGCCACTGTCTCGCCTGCGGCTTCTGCCGCGACGCCTGTTGCCAACACGGCGTGGACGTCGCGCTCGAGGAGCGCGATCGGATCCTCGCGCACGCCGACGCGCTGGAGCCGATCGTCGGCGTCCCGCGCGAACGATGGTTCACGGCGTCCATCACGCGCGACCGGGACTTTCCGGGTGGCGCCTCCACGAGGACCACGATCGTGAACGGCGGGTGCGTCTTCCTCCGACGCGATGCGCGCGGCTGCACCCTGCACGCGTTCGCGCTCGAGC
>DASSIC010000719.1:0-2449 GCA_035692325.1 Gemmatimonadaceae bacterium
GTCGACACGCTGGTGCTGGCCAACACGACCGGTGGGACGATCCGCGGGTATGCCCGCGTGCCGGCCAACGCGCCCGTGCACGCGCAGCTCCGCGCCGACGGCGTGCCGTTGTCGGAGCTCGGCAAGTTCGCCCAGCTTGGCTCGCCGCTTGAAGGATCGTTCAGCGCCCGTTTCGACGCGACCGGCACTCGCGAGCGGCCGACGCTCGTGTTCGACGCGACGGCGCGTGACGTGCGATTCAGCAGCCTGTCGGCGGAGCAGTTCTCGCTCACGGGCGGCTACGCCGACGAGCGGGCGCGCATGCAGGCGAACCTGCTGCGCGGCGGCCGCGCGATCCTCGATGCGTCGCTCGACTATCCGATCGCGCTGACGCTCTTCTCCGCCAAGCCGACCGGCGACTCACTCCGCGGGCGCATCCACGCCGACAGCGTGGATCTCGCGCTGGTGGAGGCGCTGTCGACGAAGCTGAAGAATGCGACTGGGCGAATGGCGATCGACCTCGCGATCAGCGGCGCTCCCACGAAACCACACCTCGGCGGCGTGATCGGCGTGCGCGACGGTGGGGTGGAGATCCCCGATGCGGGGTTGCGGATCGCGGCGATGGATGGGCTGGTGCGCGTCGATGCGTCGCGCGACTCGCTGGCGATCGACCATCTGCGGTTCACGACGCCCGCCAGCAACGGCACGGCCGAGCTCTCCGGCGCGGTGGTGTTCCGCGACAAGACGAATCCGAAGCTCGACCTTCGCTTCGACGCGAAGCTGCTGCGCGCGGTGGACAAGCGGAATCTCGCGCGGCTCGATGTATCGACCGGGGCGGGGGGGATGCGGCTCAACGGCACCCTGGACGAGGCGACGCTGAGCGGATCGCTGCTGGTTGATCGCGGGACCATCTACATCCCGGAGCTGGTGCGCAAGGAGCTCGAGGAGATCACCCTCGACGACTTCGCGATGCTGTTCGACACGACCGACGTGCAGAACCGGTCGCTGATGCCGGCGGCGCCGAGCAAGCTCGTGGAGCACCTGAGGCTTTCCGGCGTCTCGGTGAATCTGGGCGACGAGGTGTGGCTGCGGTCGAAGGAAGCGAACGTCAAGCTTGGCGGCTCGCTGAACGTCACGCGGGCCCGCGAGGAGCGCGGTGCCGGCAACGCGGCGTTCGAGGGCGATCTGTTGTCGGACACCACGAAGATGGCGCCCAAGTACCGGCTCGCGCTGAGTGGCACCCTGAGCGCCGATCGCGGCACCTATCGTCTCGATCTCGGCCCGGTGTCGCGCGAGTTCCAGGTGCAGAGCGGGAAGATCTCCTTCTTCGGCACCCCGGATTTCAACCCGGCGATCGACGTGACCGCGTTGTATCGGGTGAAGCAGGCCAACCGCGCCGACATTCCGGTGCAGGCGCGCATCGTCGGCAACTTCTATCCGCAGCCGGCGCTGGAGCTCACGAGCACCGACGCTTCCGTGGCGCAGTCCGACCTCGTGAGCTACCTCGCCACCGGGCGGCCATCGAGCGAGATAAGCAAGGACCTCGGCGTGCAGCGCGCGGCGGAGCTGGTGTTGCCCACGCTGAGCGCGTATGCCAACTCCGCGCTTCGCGACCAGTTCAGCTTCATGGACCTGTTCCAGATCCAGTCGGGGAACCTGAGCGACCAGTCACTCGCTCCGGGAGCGAACACGCGCGATCAGGTGAAGGGGATCTTCGCCAGCACCCGGCTCGGTGGAGAGAAGCAGATCAGCGACCGCCTGTTCCTGAGCTTCAGCACGGGCCTGTGCCCGGCGTTCTCCACGGCATCGGACGATCAGAACTCCGGCCTCAAGGGGATCGGCAACTCGATCGAGGGGAAGGTCGAGTATCGCTTCCCGCTCACGGGTCCGAACCGGCTTTCGCTCCGCGGCGGTCTCGATCCGTCGGCCAATTCGCTGCGCTGTGGCGGCGCGAACAGCGTGCGCGGCTTCGTCGCGACGCCGCCGCAGTGGGGGCTCTCGCTCTTCCGCTCCTGGTCGTTCTGACGCCCCGCATCCTGCTCATCGCGAACCCGGCGTCGCGCCGAGGCAGCCGCCTGGAGAGCGCGGCGGTGCGAGCGTTCGCGTCGGCCGGCGCGGTGTGCGAGGTCGCTCGGACGGAGCGCGCAGGTCACGCGGCTGAAATCGCTGGCGAACGCGGCCGATACTACGACATGGTCTTCAGCCTTGGCGGCGACGGAACGGCGATGGAGGTGGCCGGCGCGCTGGCCTGGTCCGGCATCCCCATCGGCGTGCTGGCCGGCGGCACGGGCAACCTGCTCGGCCGCGCGCTCGGCATCCCTCGCTCGGTGACGAAGGCGGTTCCGCTGCTCCTCGCTGGCCACGTGCGACAGATCGACCTCGGCGTCGTGCAGGGCCATCGATTCGCCGTCGCGGCAGGAGTGGGAATCGACGCGGCGATGGTGGAGGAGACGCCGCAATGGATGAAGCG
>DASSIC010000720.1:0-2062 GCA_035692325.1 Gemmatimonadaceae bacterium
CGAGTCGGCGCGCCGGCATCTCAATCTGTGGATGCGCGGCAACAACCTGATCGTGAAGCCGCACACCGGCGTGTCGACTCAGGAAGCGGTGGACGACGTGATCGCCGCCCTGCGGGCCCACCGTGGTCTGCGCGCGCGCGCGCCGAACAACTTCGACATCGTCACGCAGGACCGCCTGTGGATGATCTACAACAAGCTGTTCGGCACCTTCTTCGTCGTCGGTCTGGCGCTGTCGTCGGTGGGGCTGCTCGTCGGGGGCATCGGCGTGATCGCGATCATGATGATCTCCGTCACCGAGCGCACGCGTGAGATCGGCGTGCGCAAGGCGCTCGGCGCCACCCGCTGGACGATTCTCTGGCAGTTCCTCGTCGAGGCGGTGACGCTCACCGGCATCGGCGCCTCCGTCGGGCTCGCCCTCGGGATCCTGGTCGCGATCGGCGTGCGAACCGCGTGGCCATCCATCCCCGCCACGACGTCGTGGGGCAGCGTGGCCGCCGCCCTCGGCATCAGCGCCGTCACGGGGATCCTGTTCGGCATGCTCCCCGCCGTGCGCGCCGCGCGGCTGGATCCGGTGGTGGCGCTCAGATACGAGTAGCGCGCCGAAGGCGCGCGTGATCCGTGAACCGTGATCCGTGAACCGTAAAAGCAAAGGCACACCGACGCGAGTCCGTGTGCCTTTGTCCTTGTCCCTACGGTTCACGGTTCACCGTTCACCGTTCACCGTTCACCGTTCACCGTGTAGATTCCCCGCCCATGCAACCAGTGGACATCCTGGCGATCGCCGCGCATCGCGACGACGTCGAGCTCACCTGCGGCGGGACGCTCATCAAGGCGGCGAAGGCGGGGCGGCGCACGGCGATCGTCGACCTCACCCAGGGCGAGATGGGGACGCGCGGCTCGGCGTCGTTGCGCGCCGAGGAAGCCTCGCGGGCGGCTGAGGTGCTCGGCGCCGTGGCGCGGGAGACGCTGGCACTCCCCGATGCCGGCATCGAGAACTCTCCCGCCACGCGCGAAGCGCTCGCCCGCGTCATCCGTCGCTTCCGTCCGCGCGTCGTGATCGCGCCCGCCGCCGAAGGGCGGCATCCCGATCATCGCGTCACCGCGGGGCTGGTCCGCGACGCCTGCTTCGTCGCCGGCCTCGCCAAGGTCGCGCCCGATGTGCCCAAGCACCGCCCCCTCAAGGTCCTGCACGCCCTGGCCTATCGCCAGGACTTCGTGCGCCCCACTTTCGTCGTGGACATCAGCGACGAGTTCGAGCGCAAGCTGGAGGCGATTCGCTGCTACGGCTCGCAGTTCGACGGCGAGATCCAGGCTGGCGAGGTATTTCCGAACGGCGAGCCGCTGTACGATGTCATTCGGCACTATGCGGCGACGTACGGCTCGCTGATCCGCACGCGATACGGCGAGCCCTTTCTCACCACCGAAATGATGCGCGTCGACGATGTCGTCGCGCTCGAGGTATCGACCTTTTGAGCGACGCCACGCACGCCGACGTGAACTACGGCTCGTATCTGGCCCTCGACGAGCTGCTCGCGCTCCAGCACCCGCGCGCCGGCCATCCCGACGAGATGTTGTTCATCATCGTCCACCAGGCGAGCGAGCTGTGGTTCAAGTCCATCCTGCACGAGCTCGACCTGCTGATCGACTCGTTCCAGCAGCACGAAGCGGAGTTCGCGCTCTTCCGGATGGGACGCATCAACGCGCTCATGCGCATCGTGTCGGCGCAGCTGTCGGCGCTGGAGACGCTGCCGCCGCAGCACTTCGCCGAATTTCGCTCGCATCTCGGCAGCTCGAGTGGATCGCAGAGCGTGCAGTTCCGCGCGATCGAGGCGGCGTCCGGGCTGCGCGAGCCGCATTTCATGCACGTGCTGCAGGAGCACGGCGCCATCCCCGACGTGGTGCAGCGCGCGCTCTCACGGCCGACGCTGCAGGACCTGTTCATGGCGCTGCTGCGCGCCGAGGGGATCGAGCTGGAGGCGCTGTACGTGGGCGAGCGGCCGACGACGCTGTTCTTCCTCGCCGAGGCGCTGCTGGAGTACGAGCAGCAGTTCGGCCAGTGGCG
>DASSIC010000721.1:0-8963 GCA_035692325.1 Gemmatimonadaceae bacterium
CGGTACGACGCGGCGACCGAGCTCTCCGAGCCGCAGACAGTCGGCGTCGGACTCGACCTGGACGTCGCCAGACGGTGGAACGTCGCGCTCGAGGGCGTGTGGATGGGATGGGCGGCCGCCGAGCGCGAGATGCCGTTCATCCTCACGAATGGCGGCAACCCGAACGTGAACATCCTCGTGAATGCGGACCCGACGAACGGGAGCTTCACCTATCCCTTCCCGCTCTATTGGAAGGACAGCTGGACCGGAAAGATCGGCGTCGAATTCCGTGCGACCGAGCGCACGACCCTGCGTGGCGGCTACCTGTACGGGACGAACCCGGTGCCGGAGCGCACGGTGTTCGTCACCTTCCCGGCGATCAGCTCGCAGGCGCTCACGATCGGGGTCGGGTTCGAGCTGCTGGGGGTCCCGCTGGAGGCGTCACTCGTCCACGCGCTGAACGCGGCGGAGACCGGGACACCAACTCAACACCTGCTCGGGGCCGAGTACCAGGGCAGTTACACGACGATGCAGCAGAACGTGCTCACGCTGGGCGCCGTCTGGAGGTACTAGCGTCGGCTGGAGTGCGCGAGCCGGCAGCAGCGCACGGATGGGGAAATGCGCAGGAAACGCAAAGCCCGCCAAGCTCTCGACTTGGCGGGCTTTATCTGAATGGCAGGGCCGGGACCCGAATCCAAGATCAGCGCACACCGACGAGTCCGGCGACCCGCACGCCGCGAGCGCTTTGACCGCGCGCTGCGTAGTAGCTGCGTATATCATTGGATCTGATCCCTTCCGAGCCGCCATTCGCTGCAGGGGTGATCATGCCGGAGCTTCATCGCAGGCCCGTGCTTCACGGTCGACGCATGGAGTGCGAGGAACTCGATCGGTTGTTGGCGAGCGTGCAGGAAGGCCACAGCCGCGTGCTGGTCGTGCGAGGCGAGGCGGGTGTCGGGAAGACCGCGATGCTGAGCTACCTCGCAGAGCGTGCGTCGGATTTTCGGATCGTGCGTGCGACGGGCGTCGAGTCCGAGATGGAGCTGGCGTTCGCCGGCGTGCACCAGCTCTGCGCGCCACTGCTCGGCCGCTTGACACGGCTGCCGGTGCCGCATGGTGATGCGGTCCGGACGGCGTTCGGCCTGAGTGCCGGGCACGCGCCAGATCTCTTTCTGGTGGGTCTGGGTGTGCTCGGCCTGCTCGCAGACGTCGCCGGAGACGGACCACTCCTCTGTCTGGTCGAGGACACGCAGTGGCTGGATCGGGCATCGGCCCAGGTGCTCGGATTCGTGGCACGGCGGCTACTTGCGGAGCCAGTGGCCATGATCTTCGCCATCCGGAGTTCGAACGGTGAGAGCGAGCTGAGAAACATTCCAGTCATGGTGCTCGACGGCTTGAGCGAGACGGATGCACTCGCTCTGCTGGGTGCCGCAACGCCGGGGCGACTCGACGAACGCGTACGCGATCGGATCGTCGCCGAGGCGAATGGAAATCCTCTCGCTCTGCTGGAACTCCCCAAAGGATTGACCGCGGCAAAGCTTGCGGGAGGGTTCGGTCGCCCCGACGCGCGGCCGGTGGCGAATCGCGTCGAGCAGAGTTTTCTCCATCGTGTTCGGGCGCTGCCGGTCGAAACGCAGCGGTTCCTTCTAGCGGCGGCGGCCGATCCAGTGGGAGACGCGCCCCTGCTGTGGCGAGCAGCCGAGGTGCTCGGCATCAACGTCGACGCAGCCATGCCGGCGGTGGCGGACGGGCTGATCGAGCTGGGGGCCCGGGTGCGCTTTCGTCATCCCCTGGCGCGATCGGCGGCGTATCGCGCGGCAGCGGTGCGAAAGCGGCGTGAGATTCACCGCGCGCTGGCCGAGGTGACCGACGCGAGCGTCGATCCCGATCGCCGGGCGTGGCACCGCGCCCAGGCGTCGCTCGAGCCTGACGAGACAGTCGCCAGCGAGCTCGAACGATCGGCTGATCGCGCGCAAGGACGCGGCGGTATCGCGGCGGCGGCGGCGTTTCTGGAGCGAGCGACGAATCTCACGCCGGATCCCTCGCAACGCGGAGTCCGAGCGTTGGCTGCGGCGCAGGCGAAGTTCGCGGCTGGAGATGCCAACGCGGCGCACGAGCTGCTCGCGGCCGCGGAGATCAGCCCGTTGGATGACCTGCAGCGTGCGCGCTTGATCCGTCTGCGTGCCCGGATCGCGTTCGCCGAGCGACGAGGTAGTGATGCCCCGCAGCGACTGCTCGATGCGGCGCGAGGGCTCGAGGGACTGGACAACGCGATGGCCCATGCGACCTACCTCGAAGCCTTTGCCGCCGCGATCTTCGCGGGTCGACTGAGCGGTCCCATCGGGATCCGACAGGTCGCCGAGGCCGCTCGGACTGCCCCACCAGCGAAGGTGTCGCATCGGCCCACCGATCTCCTCATGCATGGGCTGGCGACCCGATTCCTCGATGGGTATGCCGCCAGCGTGCCGGCGCTCAGGCGAGCACTCCAGGCGATCGCGGCTGAAGAGGGGGACGGCGAGAAGGAGCTGCGATGGATGTGGTTGACGTCACCGATCGCCTTCGAGGTCTGGGACGAAGCGGCGTGGGACCAACTGACGCTCAAGGCAATCGCCGTCTCCCGCGCGTCCGGCGCCCTCGCCGATCTGCGCGTCGCGCTCGCATACCGTGCCGGCGTGAGCATCCTCACGGGAGACTTCGCTACGGCGTCAGTGCTGCTGGAAGAGTCCGATGCGATCTCCTCCGCGACCGGCCTCACGACGGCGGCGAGGTACGCGTGGGACCTGCTGGCTGCGTGGCAGGGTGACGAGGACCGCGTGTTGCGCACGACGGGCGCCGACGTGCGGGACGCGACCGAGCGGGGCGAAGGCCGGGTGATCGGACTCGCCGGACATGTGACCGCGCTGCTCTACAATGGATTGGGCCGCTACCAGGCGGCGTTTGCGGCTGCCCAGCGTGCGTGCGAATACGATGACCCCGGGCTGTTCGGCTGGTATCTCGCGGAGCTCATCGAGGCTGCGTCGAGGAGCGACGCGGCGGAGGCGGCACGGGAAGCACTCCACCAGCTCGAAGCACGCACGAGACCGGCGGGCACCAACTGGGCGCTTGGCATCCTCGCGCGGTCGAGCGCGCTGCTCAGCACCGGGTCCGCCGCCGATGCCCTCTACCTCGAGTCCATCGAGCGGCTCGGCCGCAGCCGGCTCGTCGTCCATCTCGCCCGGGCGCATCTGTTGTACGGCGAATGGCTGCGCCGAGAGAATCGACGCGTGGACGCCCGCGCGCAATTGCGCTACGCATTCGAGACGTTCAGCCGGATGGGAGCGGCGGCGTTTGCCGAGCGAGCCCGCCGCGAGTTGCTGGCCACGGGCGAGACCGTCCGCAAGCGCGCGAGCGAGACGCTCTCTGCGCTGACCGCGCAGGAGGCGCTGGTCGCGCGACTCGCCGCACAGGGTCGCACCAACCCCGAGATCGGCGCCCAGCTGTTCATCAGCTCGCGCACCGCCGAGTACCACCTTCGTAAGGTCTTCACCAAGCTCGGCATCACGTCGCGCAGGAGTCTCCGCGACGCACTCGGCAAGTCGCAGCTCGTGGTCTCGCCAACCTAGCCGGCGCGGCACCAGCTCGGCGCATCCTTCGCCGAGGCTGCTTCGAATCCCCAGTCGCCGGCCGGACGAGACTAGGGCATTTCACGGACGCGAACGGCTTCACTGCGTGCGATCGTGCTGCCCACCTCACTGGGAGCCGGCCATGCACCCGACAGCGGAGTCGACCACTACCACCAACAGCACGAAGATCCTGGGTGGCGTCGCGGTCATCGACACGCCACTCGTCGCGCGCGCGATGGACCACGCACGAGTCCATTCCGAGCCGTTTCTCTTCAATCACGCCGTCCGTTCCTGGCTGTTCGCGGTTCGACTGGCACAGCTGCAACGGCTCGCCTGCGACGAGGAGGTCGTGGCGGTGGGCACGCTGTTACATGACATCGCGCTCACGGACGACTTCGCCGGACCGAGGCGTTTCGAAGTCGAAGGCGCCGACGCCGCGCGAGCGTTCGCGCGCGAGCACGGCGTGGACGATCGCCGCGTCCAGCTGATATGGGACAGCGTCGCGCTGAACTCCACCCCGTCCATCGGCTTGTACAAGGAGCCCGAAGTCGCGCTGTGCACGGCGGGGATCGGAGTCGAGTTCGGCTTCCAGTACGAACGGATCCCGCCACACGAGATGCAGACCATCGTCGCGGCGTTTCCCCGCCTCGAGATGAAGCGGCGCTTCACGGAATCCGTCTGCCGCATCTGCGCGACGAGGCCGGACACCACTTACGACAACTTCGCGCGCGACTTCGGCGAGCGCTTCGTTTCGGGCTACTCGCGCCCGTCGACGGTGGATTTCCTGATGAACGCGCCGTTCGAGGAGTGAGCGCGCGAATGATTCTCCCCGCTGGTGAACCTCTTCAAGGAGCACGGTCATGAGCACCATCACAACGAAGGACGGCACCCAGATCTACTACAAGGATTGGGGCGAGGGTCCCGTCGTCACGTTCTCTCACGGGTGGCCCCTGAACGCCGACATGTGGGACGGCCAGATGCAGTTCCTCGTGCAAAACGGCTTCCGCACCGTTGCGCACGACCGGCGCGGCCATGGCCGATCCAGCCAGTCCTCGTCGGGCAACGACATGAACGGCTATGCCGACGATCTCGCAGCGCTCATCGAGGCGCTCGATCTCCGCAACGTGACGCTCGTCGGGCACTCCACCGGTGGCGGCGAGGTGGCGCGGTACATCGGCCGGCACGGCACCAAGCGGGTCGCGCGGGCGGTGCTGATCGCCGCTGTTCCGCCGCTCATGCTCAAGACGTCGGCCAATCCCGACGGTCTGCCGATCGAGATCTTCGATGCATTGCGCGCGAGCCTGTTCCAGGATCGTTCGCAGACCTACCGCGAGTTCGCCAGCAGCTTCTATGGCGCCAACCGGCCCGGAGCGAAGGTCTCACAGGGCATTCTCGATCAATTCTGGCTCTGGAGCATGCAGAGCGGCCTCAAGAACGCGTCCGAGAGCATCAAGGCGTTCTCGGAGACCGACTTCACCGAGGACCTGAGAAAGTTCGACGTTCCTACGCTGGTGCTTCACGGCGAGGACGACCAGATCGTGCCCGTGAAGAACTCGGCGGTGAAGTCGGCGCGGCTCATCAGGGGCGCCAAGGACGTCTACTATCCGGGTGCGCCTCACGGAATTACCGCCACGCATCAGGATCAGATCAACACCGAGCTGCTCCAGTTCCTCCGCGACGGGGCAGCGCCACGGCGCGAGGATCGCGCGATGGCCGGCGCCTCGGGCGCCCGCTGAGCGAGGCGAGCCCAATGAAGATCGTCATCATAGGAGGTAGCGGCTTGATCGGCTCGAAGGTCGTGGACCGTCTGCGTGAGCATGGTCATGTGGCCGTGCCGGCGTCGCCGGACACGGGCGTCGACACCATCAGCGGCAAGGGACTGCCGCAGGCGCTCGCTGGCGCCGACGTCGTCGTCGATGTGTCGAACTCGCCATCGATGGACGACGCCGCGGTGCTGCGCTTCTTCCAGACGTCGACCTCCAACCTGCTGGCCGCCGAAGCCGCGGCGGGTGTGGGGCATCACGTGGCATTGTCCATCGTGGGCTGCGACCGTGTGCCGGACAGTGGATACCTTCGCGCCAAGGCCGCGCAGGAGAAGCTGATCAGGGGCTCGTCGATTCCGTATTCCATCGTTCGCGCGACGCAATTCTTCGAGTTCGTGAAGCGCATTGCGGACGGTGCGACGGTGGGAAACACGGTACGTGTTCCACCGGTGCTGTTCCAGCCGATGGCGGCCGCGAACGTCGCCGATGCGGTGTCCACCGTCGCCGAGGGAAAGCCGGTGAACAGGATCCGCGAGGTCGGTGGGCCGCAGCAGTACCGGCTCGACGGCTTCATGCGAATGGCGCTCAGCGCGCTGCGAGACGCTCGCGAAGTGATCGCCGATTCGCACGCGCTCTACTTCGGCGCGGAGCTGGACGAACGCGCTCTCGTTCCTTCCGACGATGCCAGGCTCGGAACGATCCGTTTCGAGGACTGGCTCGAGCACGGACTCGACCGACAGGTCTCAGCGCCGACGCTGAGTCAGGCGTCCGGCTCGGCCGCGGCACCTGGGCCGACCACGCCACTGCGGACGTGACGAGAAGCTTTCCCCCGTGATCCGAGGTGTCACATGCATGCGCTACCGACAGCAATGCTCATCGTTCCGGCATTCGCCGCGCTCGCCCTCACGTGCGATGCGCAGCAGTCCACGGCTTCCCTCGCCGCCAACGTCGTCTCGGCAGGCGTGACCAGTGCGAGACACGGCACCGGCGCGGCGAATACGACAATAGTCCTCATTCATGGCGCCTGGGCAGACGGCACTGGATGGCAAGACATCATTCCGATTCTGCAGCGGGAAGGCTACAGGGTGATCGCGGTGCAGAACCCGCTCGCCTCGCTCGCCGGCGACGTCGCGACGACGAAGCGCGTCATCGATCGCGAGACGGCGAAGGGGCGCACCGTCGTCGCCGTCGCCCATTCGTACGGCGGGGAGGTCATGAGCGGCGCCGCGGCAGGAAACCCGGACGTGAAGGCACTGGTGTACATCGCCGCGCTGGCTCCTGACGCGGGCGAGCGCGGCGACGCGTTCTTCCCGCAGTTTCCGACAGAGATCTTTTCGGCGTTCGAACCCCCGGATGCCGCCGGGTTCATCTACCTGTCGGCCGACAAGTATCGAGCATTCTTCGCCGGCGATCTCCCCGAGTCACAGACGCGCGTGATGCAGGCTTCGCAGAAGCCCCTCAACGGCGCGATCTTCGGTCAGTCGAACACGGCGGCGGCGTGGCGGACGATCCCGAGCTGGTTCATCGTGGCGCAGGAGGATCGGGTCATCAACCCGGATCTCGAGCGGTTCTATGCCAAGCGCATGAACGCGCGCACGACCGAGATGAAGGCGAGCCACGTCGTGTTCATCTCGCGGCCGAACGAGGTCGCCAAGATCATCCTCGAGGCGGCCGCCACGGCCGGGATGGTCAGCACGACGGGGCGCTAGCCGAGCCCCTTCACCGTACCCGCGAGGAGAACATGTCGACTCCAACGAGACCCAACACGGCGGAGCGCCCTGCCGACACGATCGTGCTGGTCCATGGCTTCTGGGTGACGCCGCGTAGCTGGGAGCACTGGATCACGCACTATGAGGCGCGAGGATATCGCGTCCTTGCGCCCGCCTATCCCGGGCTGGAGGTCGAGGTCGAGGCGCTCAACGACGACCCGACCCCGATCGAACGCCTCACAGTGCCCGCGATCATCACCCATCTGGAATCGATCGTCGGAGCGCTCGACGCCCCACCGATCCTTATCGGTCACTCGGCAGGCGGCACTTTCGTGCAGATCCTGCTCGACCACGGATTCGGCGCCGCGGGCGTGACACTCAACTCCGCGCCGACCGAGGGCGTGCTCCGGACGCCCTGGTCACAGATCCGGGCGACGTTCCCCGTGCTCAAGAACCCGGCGAACCGGCACCGGGCGGTCGGCCTCACCTACGAACAGTGGCGCTACACGTTCGCCAATACCTTCTCCGAGACGGACGCGCGCGCTTCGTATGAGCGGTATCACGTGCCGGCGTCCGGCGGCATCCTGTGGGACAGCGTGCTCGCGAACTTCGAGCCCGGGCCGCAGGCGACGTGGGTGGACTATCGCAATGCGGCGCGCGCCCCACTGCTGTTCATCTGTGGCGGAGAGGATCACCTGATGCCGCCGGTGGTGCAACACTCGAACGCAGCGCACTACGCGGCCAGCACGCTGACCGAGGTGACGGTGTTCGAAGGACGCTCGCACCTGCTTCCCGCGCAACGCGGCTGGGAGGAGATCGCCGATTACGCGCTTTCGTGGGCCGAGCGACACGCGCTCTCGCCGACCGAGGCGAATGATGCTGCGCTCGTTCCACACGCGTAGCGCGAGGTGGAAGGAACGAGACATGATTCGAACGCAAGGAGTCGCGTCATGCCGCTCGACGTAGCCTTCTTCAAGCAGGGTGAGACAGTCTTTGACGTGTTCTATCCGACTGGCTACGTGCTCACCGTGTTTCCTGGCGACGCCAACCTGGATGGCGCCGCCAGCGCGCTACGGGAGGCGGGATTCGCGGCCGATCAGATCGGTGTTGCTCGTGCTGGCGAGGCCGGCGATCTCCTTCGCGCGCTCAGCGAGCACCGCGGGGCCCTCGTGCGGTTCGAGCGGTTCCTCTCGAGCCACCGGGGCGACGAGATCTACCTCGAAGACGAACTGCGCGAACTCGCCGATACCGGGCACGGCTTTCTGTTCGCGTACGCACCGACTGAGCTTGCGACCCGTCTCGCCACGGACACGATGCGTGCGTTCGGTCCGCTGCTGTTTCTCAAGTACGGTTGGCTCACGATCACCGAGTGGCATTGAAACGATGATCGCGCCTCGTGAAGATAGCAGGGGCGGGACTCGAACCCGCGACCCCGGCATTATGAGTGCCGTGCTCTAACCAGCTGAGCTACCCTGCCCCGAAACGATTCGGCCGGCCCTCCCGGACCGGCCGATTGGCTGCTGGCGAGCCCGACAAACCCGGGCCCTCGCAGGCCCGAAAGATGATCGGCGCCAGAGGGAGAGTCAAGCGGCGCCGCAGGCTCGCTGGACGTGCTACCGATGCCCCGGCGCGGCGGCTGGCTCGAGCCCCTGACCGAGCGCGATCGACTGGTGGCGGATGTGCCACCGACCCCGGAAATCGCGCAGCATCACGAACACCGCGCGGGCCTCCGTCGTCGACGCCGGACCGCCCTGCCCGGTCGGCTGAAGGGTCAGCGAGCTCGCGAGGTAGCCGAAGTCGCCCGACGTGTCGAAGTCGTCGACCGTGAAGTACACCTGCGCGCCCTCCACGCGCAGCGCGCGAAGCTGGCGCACCACGCCGCCAGGACCGGTCGCGTCCTCGACACCGGTGGC
>DASSIC010000722.1:0-2929 GCA_035692325.1 Gemmatimonadaceae bacterium
CCACGCCCACGGGCGCCGGCAGCACCGGTCCGCGCTTGGCGAAGTCGCTCACGACGGCCGTGTATTGCGTGACGCGCTCGGGCGTCGCCTCGAGCACGCCGTAATCGCACTCGCCGACGATCGCCGCGAGGTCGCGCACGACGACGAGCGAGGTGCCGGGCGCGGGCACCGCGTGGTTGCCGTGCGCCTCGTTGAAGGTCACGCCGTACAGGTTCAACGCCACAGATCCCCTTGTCACATGGACCGTCCTCACGCCGGCTTGGCGTGTGGCCACTTCACCCCGCTGATCACCTGAAAGCCGAGCGCCCGCTCGCGCGACAGCTCCTGCAGCAGCTCCAGCTCGCGCTTTACCGCACCCCGCGCCGCTCGCCAGCCACGGCGGCGCCAGGCGCGTCCGGCGATCTGTACCTTCTCTCGCCAGGTCAGTGCCGGCACCACTTCGGACGTCGGGGTCATCCCCCGCCCGGACGTCCCGCCTTCGCTCCAATCCTGCACCGTGAGGTCCACCAGTCCGGCCTCACGCGACATCTGCTTCCATTCGACGAGCAAGAACGGCCGGAGTCCCAACCTCTCCACCAGCGCCTCGCGGTCGCCCTCGGGGATCTCCGAGGTCCAGGTTGGGACGAGGAGCACCACCCGGCCAAGGGGCTTCACGACGCGCACCAGCTCGGCGAGGGCGCGCTGCGGGTCGCCAGCGGCGGCGATGGCCGACTCGCCGACCGCGGCGTCGAACACGGCGGTCTCGTGCGGCAGGTCGTCGAGCGGGGCGACGTCGAAGGTGAGCCGGACGTCCGACACGAAGTCCCGGAGGCGCCGCTCCGCGCAGGCGATGCGTGCCGCATCGGGGTCGACGCCGGTCACCGCGGCCCCGGTCCGCGCCGCGAGCCACTCGGCGGTGATCCCCTCGCCGCAGCCAGCCACCAGGAGCTCCATTCCGCCGCGGGCCTCGGCCAGGTCGGCCACCTCGCGGTAGAGCTCCTCACCGGTCGCACGCCATCGTCCGAGCATGACCAGCTGGACGAGCCGCAGCACGGCCGGCACGGGGGGCGATGGGGGGAGCAGCCGGTCGGGCTGGGAGGGGGGCACGCAATAAAGATAGCAATGCCACGGAAGTACGGAGTACTCGTGACTGCGTACCACGTACCTGGACCGACCTCCCGGCCATTCGATCACGGGTCGCTCCGAATTAGCGGGGCCAGCATGTCGGTCCTCGTACGGAGTACCGCGTACCAGGTACGTCGGTGGAACTTCAGAGCAACGCCCGCATGTGCCGCACGCACGCCTCGCCGAGCCGATCCGGATCGTACCCGCCCTCCAGCGCGCTCACGATCCTTCCCCCACACCACTGCTCGGCGCGCGACACCAGCTCCCTGGTGAGGCGCTCCACGTCGTCGAGCTCGAGGGTGAAGCCACCGAGGGGATCGCCGGCCAGGGAATCGAAGCCGGCCGAGATCATCACGAGATCGGGGGTGAAGCCCGAAGTCGCGGCGTCGACGGCGGACAGGAGCGCCGCGACGTAGCTGGCGCGCGGCTGGCCGGGAGGCATGGGCACGTTCCACACGCTCCCGTGCGGACCACGATCGGTGGCGGCGCCGGTGCCGGGATACCAGGGCCACTGGTGCATCGACACGAAGTGCACGTCGGCCGTGTCCTCCACGAGCGCCTGCGTGCCGTTGCCGTGGTGGACGTCCCAGTCCACGATCAGCACCCGCTCCACGCCGTGCCGAGCGCGCGCGTAGTGCGCCCCCACCGCCACGTTGCCGAACAGGCAGAAGCCCATCCCCGCGCCACGCAGCGCGTGATGCCCGGGTGGACGCACGGCGGCGAAGCTGCGACGAGGTCCGTCCCCGAACGCGAGGTCGATCCCGTCCAGCACGGCGCCAGCGCCGGCGATGGCAGCGTCCCATGAGCCCTCGCTCACGACGGTGTCGGCGTCGAGCCGCCCACCTCCCGCCTGCGCGATCTCGCGCACCATGTCCACGTAGCGTGCGTCGTGCGCCAGTGCGAGCTCGTCGGCGGTGGCGTGGCGCGACTCGCGATGGTCGAGCAGGTGAAAGAGCTCGAAGTCGTTGCGCAGCGCGCGCGGGATGGCCCGCAGCCGCCCAACGTGCTCGGGATGCCCCCAGCCCGTGTCGTGCCGTCCGCAGTCGGCGCTGGAGATGTAGGCGACGCTGTTCATCGTTCCCCACGAAAGCGGCGCGACGCCGTCTCGGCAAGGAGCGCGAGCGACAGCAGCACGAGCAGAAACAGCGGAAGGGTGTTGGAGCTCGTCGTCGCCGCGCGAGCTGCGGGCGCCGACGCCGGACCCAGAATGCTCACGAGTGAGGCGAGAGGGGCGGCGTCGCTCACGCCTGTGGGCCGTGCGACGTCGTGCTCCGGCGCGACGAGCCCCACCGTGCGCGACCACCAGGCGCGGTGCGCGGCCAGCCCGCTCGCTCCGCCGAGCATGCGCCAGCGCCAGCTTTCGTCGTAGCCGACGGCGATCACGCGGCCGGCGCCGGCGCGGCGCACGGCGACAGCCATACCCTCATTCTGTCGCTCGATCGCCAGCGCATCGCGACGCAGGTCGGTGAGCGGCCGGATCGGCAGATCGGCGCGCGTGACCGAATCGGCATCGAGCAGGATACGCCCCGGTTTGCGCGCGCCCGCTCGCGCCGGCAGTGCACCGCGCAGCGCATCGAGCGACGTCGCACTTCCAGCCGCGACGAGTCCTCCACCGCTGGCGACGAACCGCGCGACGGCCGGCGCGAGATCGGACGCCGTGGAGTCGAGCGCGACGACGACGTCGTAGCGCGCCGTGTCGATCGGCAGCACACCGGCATCGCTCACGCTCACGCCAGGGGCGACGGGCAGCCGCCCACGCACCTGCCATCCGGCCTCCGAGAGGGCGGCGAGCACGAATCGGCTCTCCCAGCTCGCGCGGCCGAGC
>DASSIC010000723.1:0-2131 GCA_035692325.1 Gemmatimonadaceae bacterium
CGGCCGCTCAAGAACTTCCGGTGGAACGAGAGCCCGCTGTTCATGCTGAACAAGATCGAGGAGATCGGCCGCGCCGAGCGCACGGCGGCGGGGCAGGTCATGCCCGCGCTGCGGGTGAAGGATTTCAACTTCACTTCTCTCTCGGACGCGGTCTGACTGTTCGTGAACCGTGATCCGTGATCCGTAAACGCGGTCACGGTTCACCGTTCACGATAGCTTCATGTCCACCATCGCGGACGTTGAGGGGCCAGTCGCGCCAGCAGCGCCAGGCCGACGCTCACCATCAGCCCCTTGAGCACCACGACGGCGATCACGGCGTAGAGCAGGAGATTGACGACCTGCGGCGTGATCGCCTGATCCACCGCGTGCATCCAGACCCAGCGCACGATGCCCTGTCCGAGCGTCCACAGGCCCCCGGCGGCCAGCACCGTGACCATCGCCCACAACACCGCGAGCAGCCGGAGCATCGCCGCGGCGACGCCCCCCGACGTACCGACGACCCATTCGGCGCAGGCGCGACACTTCTTCGCCTCGCGCGGGATCTGGGAGCAGCAGAAGGGACAGGACCTGTCCTGGGACGCGAGCGTCTCTCTCGAACTGCGCAGCGCGGGGGCCAGCATGCGACGACACTCCGGCGAGTGGGATGATTCCCCCTACGGGCGGGTGCCGCCGCTGGTGTCCGCCGATCAGTCCAGCAGGTTCGCCGGCACCTTGCCGCCATTCTCGGCGAGCTTCTGCATCACCTGCTTGTGCAGCCACACGTTCATGGTCGCGCTGTCGTTCAGGTCGCCGGTGTAGCCCAGCTCGTGGGCGAGCGCGCGACGGTTCGTGATGTCGCTGTCGATGCCGACGAGCTTCATCAGATCGACGATCGACTCGCGCCAGTTGAGCGTCTGCTTGGACGCCGCCTTCATCTCGTCGAGCCGGGCGGCCACGTCCACCGTGGTGGCGGGCGTCGCCACGGCGGTCGCCGCCGGCGCGGACGCCGGTGCGGCCGCCGGGCGCGCGGCGTTCTCGGCAGCCGCTTCCTTGCGGGCGGCGTTGCCCATGATCTTGCCCATGATCGTTCCGAAGATGCTCATGTTGTCCCCCTATGAGGTGTCGGCCGCGGCTGGCGCGGACGAGGGAGACAGCAGCAAGGAGCTGGCCCGCCGGTGTGCCCTCGCGGGCTCAGCTCATCCACGCGGGCGTCGGGGCCGCGGGCGCGTTCGCGGCCGTGCGCACCTGGAGTCCCACCTCCGCGTGCGTCGATCCGTCGAGGCCCACGCGCATCACGTAGCCACCTGCGAGGTCGAGGGGCAGATCGAGCTGCGCGATGAGCGGAAAGTCCATGTCGATCACGCCCTGCGGGGGCGGCGCGATGCCGAGCTCCCCGTCGCTGCTCCATAGCTCGGTGCCACTCGGGCTCAGCCACTGCAGCGTCACCCGATGCTGTCCCGCATCCGAGGCGTTCCCCTTCAGGTGCACGACGAGGGTGGCGCGGGGATGGAGCGCGGGAAGGGTCCCCACCTGCAGCGCGTCGAACACCCCGAGGATGTTGAGCTTTCCCTCCTGCGAGAGGTTGGCGGCGTCGGCGAAGAGCGCGAAGGTGACATGCATGGTGCGAAGCTAGCGCGACACGCCGTGGTTTGCGACGGCCCCACCCCCGTCTAGCTTTCGGCATGGCATCCACGCTCCACGCGACCGACGCGCGCACCGCGCCGGCGCCCCGCCTCGGCGTCACCACCACCGATTTCCTGCTGCTGTTGATGGCCCTCATCTGGGGGGTCAACTTCGCGGTCGTGAAGTTCGCCACGGGCGCGTTCGCCCCCCTCGCCTTCAACACGCTCCGCATCTCGCTCGCCACCGTCGTGCTCTTCGGCGTGGCGTGGGCGGGAAGGCAGGCGCTCCCGCGCGGCCGCGACCGGCTCGCGCTGCTCGGTCTGGGCACGCTGGGCAACGGGCTCTATCAGATCTTCTTCATCGAGGGCATCGCGCGCACGCGTGCCGGCGACGCCGCGTTGCTCATCGCATCCGCGCCGGCGCTGATGGCCATCATGGGATGGCTGCGCGGCACCGAGCGCACGGGCCCGCGCGGTGTCGCGGGAATCCTGCTCTCGCTGGCGGGCATCGGCCTCGTGGTGTTCGGCGA
>DASSIC010000724.1:0-3863 GCA_035692325.1 Gemmatimonadaceae bacterium
CGGATCGTCGGCCGAGATCACCGCGATGCCGTACGTCCCCTCCACGAGCGCGAGCGCGTCCACCACGGCGTTCTCGAGGTTGCCGTCGAACGCCGCCTCGATCAGATGCGCGAGCACCTCGGTGTCGGTGTCCGACACGAACACGTGACCCGTCTTCTTGAGCATCGCGCGCAGCGGCCCGTAGTTCTCGATGATCCCGTTGTGGACCACCGAGATCCGTCCCTTGCAGTCGTGGTGTGGATGCGCGTTGCACTCGTTCGGCGGTCCGTGGGTCGCCCAGCGCGTGTGCGCGATGCCGAGCATCCCATGCACCGGATTGGCGACGATCGCCTTCTCCAGCATGGCGATCTTTCCCTTCGCCTTTCGCGTCTCGAGACCGTTTCCGTTCATCAGCGAAACACCCGCCGAGTCGTAGCCGCGGTACTCCAGTCGCTTGAGGCCGTCCACGAGCAGGCCTGTCGCCTGCTTGCCGCCGATGTATCCGACAATTCCGCACATGTATCGCGTCCTCGAATGAGAGAGCGTTCCGACCGGCTCAGCCGGCCAGCGCGTCCAACGGCACCCGCGACCGCCGCACCAGCTCGCGTGCGCCGGCCTCGTCTGGCGCCTCGGCGATCACCCGCACGATGGGTTCCGTGCCCGAAGGGCGAACGTGCACCCATCGGTCGGGCCAGGCCAGTCGCAGTCCGTCCTGCTTGTCCGCCGCCGCATCGGGAAACGCGGACTGCAACGCGGCGTACACCGCATCCAGGCTCGCGTTCGGGCGCGGCAGCTTGTCCTTCACGATCACGTACCGGGGCAGCGAGGCCACGATCGCCGAAAGCGGCCGCCCCTCCTCCAGCAGTAGTTGCAGGACCAGGGCCGCGCCGATGGGCGCGTCACGTCCCAGATGCACCTCGGGCAGGATGACCCCGCCATTCCCCTCTCCGCCGATCGGCGCGTTCAACTCCCGCATCCGCACCGCCACGTTGACCTCGCCCACGGGCGCCCGCACCGCCTCCGCTCCCGCACTCCGTGCGGCGTCCTCCACGACCAGGCTCGTCGAAAGGTTCGTCACCACCGCACCCTTCCGGTGCCGAAGCACGACCTTCGCAGCGAGCGCGAGCGTGTAATCCTCGCCGATCGCCCGCCCACCATCCGCCACCAGCGCCAGCCGGTCCACGTCAGGGTCCACGGCGAGCCCGACGTCCGCGCTGCTCTCCTTCACCAACCGCTCGAGCTCCTTGAGGTTCTCGGGCACCGGCTCCGGTTCGCGGGGAAACCGCCCATCCGGCTCCATGTTGATCGCGACGACCTCGCAGCCGAGGCGATCGAGCAGGAGCGGCATCACCGTGGCACCTGCGCCGCGCACGCAATCGAGCGCCACCTTGAACCGACGCCGCCGGATCCCCTCCACGTCGATGTACGGGATCGCCAGCACCGACTCGACGTGACGCGCAGCCACGCCGGCATCCTCGATCACTCGACCGATCTTGTCCCACGTGGCGTGGGGTGTTCCCTGCTCCACGAGTGCGCGCATCGCCGTGCCTTCCGACGCCTCGAGAAAGAGACCGCTCGACCCGATGCACTTGAGCGCGTTCCACTCGATCGGGTTGTGGCTCGCCGAGAGCATCAGCCCCCCCGCCGCGTGGTGATGCTCCACCGCGAGCTGACAGCCGGGCGTCGTCGTGAGGCCGATGTCGATCACGTCGCATCCCACGAGCTGCAGCGTGCCGACCACGATCCGGTGGAACATCGGCCCCGACACTCGGCTGTCACGGCCGACGACGATCTGCCGCGACGGCCCGCGCGCGATGGACCACGCGCCGAACGCCGCCGCATACCGCGCCACCACCTCGGGGGTGAGCGCCTCGCCCACCCGCCCCCGGATCCCCGAGACGCTCACCATCAGACCCGCCGTGCCGCCCTGCGCCATGTCCCCTCCCCCGGTGTGAGCCGTAAGCTACGCGACTCCACAAAGCCGGCAAAGCGCAAGGGGCGGCGCGAGTGTGACCGGCACGCGGCCGGATGCGTCTGAACGATGGTGCGTACGACGTACGCCGAGGTTGCCGCTCCCTTCCCGCCTTTCGCCCTCCGCACTCTGCGCACCGGCACCAGATTCTCCGTTCGGCTCAAGGTGGCGGCCCTCGCCGGCGCCGCCGTGATTGTGACGCTGAGCATCCTGCTCGTGCCGACGTACGGCCGCGTGCGTTCCGCCCTCGCTCGTGCGCAGGGCGAGCGCCTGGCCGCCATCGCAGGCAGCGCGGCCGCGCAGCTCCCGCCGAGCTTCGCCACCGCCCTCGAGACCACGGCGCGCGACAGCCTCGTGATCCCGGCTGCGGTCCGCGACGTCGTTCGCCGGCTTCGCATCGAGAACAACGACGCCCTCGGCGCCGGCAACGAGCTGATCGCGCTCGACGTCGTGGTGCGCGATCCGAAGGGCCCCTTCCGCTACGTGCTCCAGAGCGAGCGCATGACAAGCGCGGGTGACGCCTGGTCCCCCGCCGACCTGCTCGCCGACCGCGTGGCGAATGGTCGCAGCGGCGCCACCGGTGTATACGACGTCAATGGCGACCAGGTGCTCGCCGGCGCCGTGCCCATCGTGAACGCGAACAACAAGGTCGTCGGCGGCGTCGTCGCCACCGGGCGCGCCGACGCCCTCCTCGCCGACGCGCGCCACGCCGTCATCGACCTCGCGCTCTACGCGGCGCTCGCCTTCGCCCTCGCGAGCGGCATCGCGTATCTGGCGGCGAAGCAGGTCACCAGCGGCATCGTCGAGCTGTCCGGACAGGCCGAGCGCGTCGCGCGCGGCAATCTGCGCGAGACGCTTGCCTTCGAGTCGGACGACGAGGTCGGGCAGCTCGCCGGCTCGTTCCGCGAGATGACGGCCGGACTCCGCATGCTCGTCTCGGAGCTGGACAGCGGCGCCGTCGACGTCGCCGCCACGGCGGAAGAGCTGGCCTCCAGCGCCGAGGAGATGACCGCCTCCACGGAGGAGGTCTCCGGGGCTGCGAGCGCGATCGCCGACGCCGCCGCCTCGCAGACGCGCGGCATCGCTGCCGCCTCCGAGGCGTCGAGCCGCGTCGCTGCACGCGCCGTCGCCGTGGCCAGCCACGCCGAGCAGGCACGCAATGCCGCCGATGTCGCGCAGCGCACCACCAGGCGCGGCACCATCGCCGCTGGTGAAGCGCTCAGCGCGATGGCCGAGATCAGCGCCGTCACCGGCGCCGCGGTGCCCGCCGTCGTGGAGCTGGGGGAGAAGTCGCAACGCATCGGGAAGATCACCGACGCCATCGGTGTCATCGCGCGCCAGACGAACCTGCTCGCGCTCAACGCCGCGATCGAAGCTTCACGCGCCGGCGAACATGGGCGCGGCTTCGCCGTCGTCGCCGACGAGGTGCGAAAGCTGGCCGCCGAAAGCGCCCGCGCGCTCGACCAGATCCGCACCCTCGCCGCCGAGATCCGCACGAGCGCGGTGCGTACGGAAGAACAGATCCTCGTCGCGAGCGATCGCGTGACCGCAGGCGAAGCGGTGATCCGCGCCTCCGCTGAAGCGCTCACCCAGATCGACCGCGAGATCGCGGGCGCGCGCACCGCGGTCGATCGCATCGTCGAGGCGGCAGACGCCCAGCGCGGCGAGGCCGAGTCGCTCGCCGGCGAGATCGAAGCCCTCGCCGCCACCGCCGAGATGAACTCCTCCACCGCCGAGCAGGTGAGCGCGGTGGTCGAGGAACAGTCGGCGGCGATGTCGAACATCGCCAGCTCGAGTCAGCATCTGGCGGAAGTCGCGGAGCGGCTCAAGGGATCGTTGAGGCGGTTCGAGATCTAGTCTCGGCGGCACCAATTACGTTGAGCGATGCCAATCGCGCATCCGTGACCAACCC
>DASSIC010000725.1:0-17069 GCA_035692325.1 Gemmatimonadaceae bacterium
GGCCGGTTCTTCCATGAAGAGATCGCGGAACCACTCGGCCTGGAATTCTACATCGGACTGCCTTCGGAGATTCCCGGCGACCGCATCGCTTCGCTGAAGACTCTGTCCAGGACACGCGGACTTCTGGCGCTGCGGTATACACCGTTCGCCGTTACAATGAAGATGATCGCCCCGGGATCGCTGCTCCGCCGATCGTTCGTGGGGACCAACCTCGATTGGACGGATCGGCGCTCGTACGAAGTGGAAGTACCTGCGGGAAACGGCGTTGGCACGGCACGAGCGATCGCGCGGGCGTATTCCGCGTTCGCCGAAGGCGGTGCCGAGCTGGGAATCACGCCGGAGACGTTCGCCCGCGTAACGGCGCTACCCGAGGTTCACGGCGACAAGGACGTCGTGCTGGGCGTGCCGAGCTATTTTTCGCTCGGCTTCCTGCGGCCTGGACCAACGGTTTTCTTCGGATCCAGCGAACGCGCCTTTGGAGCGCCGGGCGCGGGTGGCTCGTTCGCATTCGCGGATCCCGACGCGCGCCTCGGCTTCGCCTACGTGATGAACAGGCTGGATTTCTATCTGGAGAACGACCCGCGCGAGAAGGCGCTCCGCGACGCGGTGTACCGCGCGATCGCGCGACTCCCCGCCCGCCCAGTTAGGCAGCGTGACAATGGTGCACCTGACGCGTGGGGTGCAGAAGTGGCGGCATCGCCGACACACCTGGTGCAATCCGCTCGCAGGTGATCTTGGGCGATAACGGGCACTCCGTCTGGAAGGCTCGCACTCTACGAAATGTCCTGGTGCGAAGCTCCACTGAGGGCACTGGAGACCTGAAGTGGACTGCTGGCGGTGCCGACCGGGTTCCGCTCGGGAACGAGCCTCGGTTCGGCGCCGAGCCAGTACAGGCCGTTCGCCATAATGCAGAACCCGGTCGCGGCGAACCACACCATCGCCACGCCGACGAAGCCGGTGAACGCCAGCCACCACGGACTGTGCCACAGTGAGAGCAATGATGCCACGGAGATGTTGATTCCCACCGCAAGGTAGATGCGGCGCTCGAGGTACCAGCGATCGGTCGGCATTAAGTACAACCCCGACTCCTTCGACGCGCTGTTCCCGATCATCGGCGTGAACCCGAGCCGAATTAGCGCGTTGCCCACGACGCAGAAGCCTGTGATGGCGGTGACGATCGACGCCATTCCGGTGGCGATCACGAACACCACAAAGAGCGGATTGACCCAGAGCGCCAGTGCCGTGCCCGCGAGGAGAACCCCGCCGGCGATGAGCCAGACGGTTCTCTCGATGTACCACCGGTTCGTTGGGACGATGTAGATGCCTGAGCGCAGTGCCATGGTGTCAGCCTCGAAGTGGATGGTGAAATGGTACACGCGATGAGTTGCGACAGCGCGGTCCACGCCCGTGCATCGCTCAGCCCCAGCGAGCCAGCAACGACGCTGCGCTAGCCGCCTGCCCAAAGCTGATGGCGCCGTCGTTCGGCCCGAGTTGGCGCGGCACGAGCACGCGCAGGCCGCGCGCCTCGAGGCGCCGGCGGATGCCCACCAGGAGTCGCGCGTTCTGGAACGACCCTCCGCCTAGTGCCACGATATCGATGCCGGCTCGGTCCGCCACGTTGATGGCGACTTCGGCAGCGGCGCGTACAACACTCTCGTGGAAGCGCGCCGCCAGAAGGCCGGCATCGACCCCACACTGGCGCTGCTCGCCCAGCGCGGCGAGCAGCGGAATCGGATCGAGCACGAGAGTGTCACCGGTCTCGCACACCGGAAACGTCAATGGTTCGGCCCGCTGCGCGCCGGCTAGTGATTCGAGTTCCATCGCCGCCTGTCCTTCGTAGCTGGCGCGCTGCCGGAGGCCGAGAACGGCGGATGCGGCGTCGAACAGCCGTCCCATCGATGACGCCAATGGTGCGTTGAGCCGGCGTTCGATCTGGCGCTCGGCAGTGATCAGAAGGTCGGCCCCGATGTCGCGGAATGCCAGGGCAAAGGCGTCGGCTACGCCGGGCTCCAGTGACAGGTAGCCGAGTGCCACGCGCCACGGCTCGCGCGCCGCGAGATCGCCGCCCGGCAGCGGTACATACCGCAACTGCGCCGCGCGCCGATATCCGTCCAGGTCGGCGACCATTGTCTCAGCCCCCCACACGTGACCGTCGTCGCCGAGTCCCGTGCCGTCGAACGCCAGCCCGACTACGGGTGCGGTGATCCCGTGCTCAGCCGCCACGGCGGCGATGTGGGCGTGGTGGTGCTGCACCGCGATGATTCTCGACAGCCCCAGCTCCTCGGCCACACGGGTTGACATGTAGCCGGGATGCAGGTCGCGCACGGCCACTTCCGGCGCGATGCGAAAGAGATCCTCATATCGCGCGAGGGCGGAGCTGAAGTGCTCGAGACTCTCGATACTGTCGAGATCACCGATGTGCGGGCTCACATGGGCCGCGTCGCCCCGGACGAGCGTAAACGTGTTCTTGAGGTGTGGCCCTACCGCCAGGAGCGGCTTGGGCGACGAAATGGGAAGTTTCAGCGCGAGTGGCGCGTAGCCCCTGGCGCGGCGCAGTAGCAGCGGAGCGCCGTCGACAACGCGGGCGACTGAGTCGTCGGTCCGCGAGAGAATCTCCCGGTCGTGGAGCAGGAACAAATCGGCGATGTGGTGGAGGCGCACTCGCGCCTCCGTGTTCCCGATTGCGATGGGCTCCTCGCTCAGGTTGCCGCTCGTCATCACGAGGGGCCGGCCGACGGCTTCGAGCAGGAGGTGGTGGAGCGGCGTGTACGCGAGCATCACGCCCACGCGGTCGAGCCCGGGCGAGACGGCCGGCGCGAGGCGCGAGCCGGGGGCTCTCGCGACGAGCAGCACTGGACGCTCGGGGCCCGTGAGGATATTGGCTTCTTGCGCGGAGACGGCACCGAGCGCGCGGGCTTCGTCGATGGTCCGGACCATCACCGCGAAAGGCCTGGCGTCGCGTCGCTTGCGTTGACGGAGCCGGCGCACGGCGATATCGTCGGTCGCATCGCACGCGAGATGGAATCCGCCGATGCCGCGAATCGCGATGATCCGACCGATGCACAACTCTGCGGCCGCGTCCCGGATGGCGGCGTCTCCTCCCGCTAGCGCAATACCGTCCGCGCGTTCGAGCCAGACGCGCGGCCCGCAGTCCGGGCATGCGACGGTCTCGGCGTGGTGGCGACGGTCGGCCGGCATGTTGTACTCCACCTCGCAGCGCGGGCACATCGGAAAGGCCGCCATCGAGGTGCGCTCGCGGTCATAGGGCAGCGACCGGATGACAGTGTATCGCGGTCCACAGTTCGTGCACGTAATGAACGGGTGCCGAAAGCGGCGATCCGCGGGGTCGAACAGCTCGGCCTCGCACTCCTTGCACATGGCGAGATCCGGCGTGACCGGGCGGATGCCATCCGCGTCGGCGCTGGCGATGATCCGGAAGTCGTGCGCGCCGGCCGGCGCTGCGGCGGCGAGCTCCACAACATCGATGCGCGCGACAGGCGGCACCTCCGTTCGAAGGTCCTGCTGAAACGCCTCGAGCTCCTCCGCACCGCCCTCAACGTGAATCTCCACCGTTCCCGCGACGTTTCGCACCCACCCGGCCAGCGCATGGCGCACCGCCAGTCGGTATACGAATGGGCGAAAGCCCACGCCTTGCACGACGCCGGTCACGCGGAGCAACCGTGCGGCGATCGTCAGCGTCGCCGTCATCCGGAGGTGGTGATCGGTCGAGCGGAATCGCGCAGGAAGTCGAACCATTCGCTGAGCCCCTGACCAGTCAGGGCCGAGACGCGGAATACTTCGAGCTTCGGGTTCACTGACAGCGCGTTTGCGACCGCCCGATCCATGTCGAATGGAACGTGCGGCAGCAGATCAGTCTTGGTCATGACGACGCGCCGCGCGTTCTCGAACATTTTCGGATACTTGAGCGGTTTGTCCTCACCCTCGGTGACGGCGAACAGGATGATCATCTCCTTTTCGCCCAGGTCCCAGTTCGCCGGGCAGACGAGATTGCCGACGTTCTCGATGAAGAGCAGCCGCGTCCGGTCCAGCTCAATCGCGTCGATCGCGGTCATCACCTGCAGGGCGTCGAGGTGGCAGGCGCCACCGGTGACGACCGCGCTGACGAGACGCGGCGTGTGCACGGCCAGCCGGTCGGCGTCGTTCTGCGTCTGCACGTCACCTGTGATCACGGCGATGTCCAGCTCCTCACCCAGCGCGCCGAGCGTCTTCTCGAGGAGCGTCGTCTTCCCCGCGCCCGGCGACGAGACGAGGTTGATCGCCGTGACGTCATGCGCGGCGAGGCGCGAGCGCACCTGGGCCGCCAACTCGTCGTTGCGCGCCATCACCCGCTCGCGAACCTCAATCGTCCGGACGGCCATCATCGATCTCCAGGTATGCCACGCGCAGCACGTCGCCGCCGCAGCGCAGGATGTGCGGCCGCGCGCCGGCGAAGGGTGGCGTGGCGAACACGGCTTCAAGGCAGAACTCGAGGCTGGCCGGCTCGACGCCCGCGCCGTCGCCGACGTCCACGGCGACGGTCACCAGCTGCGGCGCCGCATCGCCGAGTTTTTCTTCGGCGATGCGGGCGATCTCCATTGCGAGGCTCATCTCGTGCACGTCGCCGCCGGCTCGCGCGGCTCGCAGCGATGCCCCCATTGCAACAGACGCTCGATCACGACGGCGACGGCGGTTTCCACGGCGCGATCAACGGGCGGGCTGAGCCCGAGGCCCATTGCCACCAGTTGCGGCTGCACTCCAATGGCGACGGTTTCCAGCGGAAGTTTGCCGCGCCACTCAGCCGTGGCGAGGACATCACGCATGTCGACCTGGTGCGGCGACAGTTTGCGACTGAGGTAGATCGGTAGCCGGTCGCGCTCTAGCACAACCACCTCACCGGGCGAGACGCCGGCGGCGATGGCATCGAGCAGCACGAGGCGTTCAGCGTCCTCGACGAGCGGGAGGAGGGACAGACCCCACGTGACGCCGTCGACCAGCTCGACGCCTTCCAGCGTCCACTCGTCGCGCAGGCGTGTGAGCGCTACGAGGCCAAACCCGTCATCACCCATCAGCGGATTGCCGAGTCCGATCACCGCGGCGCTGCTCACGGCTCTTTGGGCGGCACTGGGTACTCGGCCGTCGGCCACGGACGCGCCGGCACCTTGTTGATGTCGTAGTCCTCGTAGCGCTCGTCCGTGGAGATGTAGCGGCCGCCGGTGATGATCGACGACACTCCGCCAGCGCGCTCGATGTAGTCGGAGCGGATCGCGAAGTAGATGTGCAGCATCGCGAAGATGATGAAGCCCCAGGTGAGCACATGGTGAACGAGCCGCACGTATTGGAGCCCGCCGAGCAGCGGTGGAACCCACGCGAACGCGCGGAAGATGAGCCCGCCCGGATTCGACTGTCCATACAGTGTGAACCCGGTCACGACCATCACCGCCGTAAGGATGTAGACGCCCGTGTACGAGTACTGCTGCAACGGATTGTGCCCCACGAAGTTCGGCTGCTTGTCGGGGCGCATGGTCACGTACGCGATACCCGTTCGCACCAGGTTGCGCAGGTTTTTCGGCGTCACGGGGAAGAGCGCGGGCAATCGCTCGAATTGGTTGCCGGCGAACAGCCAGTAGACGCGCACGATGCCGGTCATCACGAGCACGGCCGCCGCGGTGAAATGGATGAAGCGCACGCGGCCCATGAGGAAGTGCGCACTTGCCTCACCCGAGGTCATGAAATACGGGCGACCGATGTAGAACCCGGTCACGACCAGCACGGCGATGCACACTGCCGCGACCCAGTGCATGGCGCGAATCGGCGCGCCCCACAGGTACACCCAGGTGAAGTTGCCGCGCTCGCGCGAGAAAGCGCGCCCGAGCCCGAACAACTTGAAGCGCCGCCTTCCCGCCGCTGGTCCTCGGGAGGCGGTCATTGCACCTTCACCTCCACGACCTCCCTGCCCTCGGCGTCGAGGACGTGGACGCCGCACGCCATGCACGGATCGAAGGAGTGGATGGTCCGGAGGATTTCGAGCGGTCGCTCGGGGTCCACGAGCGGGTGGTTGTCCGCCAGCGAGGCCTCGTACGGCCCGGGCTGTCCCTGTGCGTCACGCGGCGAGCAGTTCCAGGTCGACGGCACGACGCACTGGTAACGGGCGATCTCGCCTGAGTCGATTTGTACCCAGTGGCCAAGCGCGCCACGCGGCGCGTCGAGATACCCGTAACCTTCGGCTTTCGCCGGCCACGACGATGGGTCCCATTTGTCTTTCGTGAACGTGGCCGTGTCGCCATTGCGAATGCGACCGTTCAGCTCGCCGAGCCACTGCTCCATCTTGCGGGTGAGCAGGACGGTTTCGATGCCGCGCGCGGCGGTCCGTCCCAGGGTCGAGAACAGAACCTCCGGACCGACTTTGAGCTTGCCGAGGGCCTCGGTCACCAGCGCGCGCACATCCTCATGGCCGCTCGCAAACGCGACGAGCATCCGGGCAAGCGGCCCCACCTGCATCGGCCGCCCCTCGTACCGTGGTGACTTCATCCAGGTGTATTTGGTCTCGTCCTGCAGGTACGTCCACGGCGGCTTGGGGCCGGTGTATTTCGGGCTCGTTTCCCCGTCGTAGGGATGCAGCCCTACGGCATCTCCCTTCTCATACTCGTACCAGGAGCTGTGGATGTACTCGCGAACTTTCCTGTGTTCGTACTCGTGGACCTTCGTGAGATCCTTGTCGAGGATGATCCCGCGCGGAAAGTAGAGCGTGTCCAGGTCCCGCACGTCCCCCTCGGGAAACTCCCCGCAGGCGAGGAAATTGGGCACGCCACCGCCGATCGCACCCCATTCTTTATAGAAGCCCGCGATGGCGACAAGGTCGGGCCAGTACACCTGCTCGACGAAGGCCCGCGCCCGCGTGATCATGCCAGTAAGGTCCGAGATGCGCTCGGCATTGATTGTTGCCGGCTGGTCCAGGTTGATCGCCGACGCCATGCCGCCTACCAGGAAGTTCGGATGCGGGTTCTTGCCGCCGAACACCGTGTGGAGGCGAATCACGTCGCGCTGCCAATCGAGCGCTTCCAGGTAGTGCGACACCGCGAGCAGGTTGACCTCGGGCGGCAGCTTGTACGCCGGGTGCCCCCAGTAACCATTCGTGAAGATGCCGAGCTGGCCGGTGCCGACGAACTTCTTGAGGCGCTCCTGCACGGCCCGTAATTCCGCATCGCCATTGTGGGGCCAGGGCGATAGGGATTGGCCGATCTTCGCGGCGGCGACAGGATCCGCCGAGAGCGCGCTCACCACGTCCACCCAGTCGAGCGCGTGCAGGTGGTAGAAGTGGATGACGTGATCCTGGATGAACTGCATCCCGGTCACGAGGTTCCGGATAGTGTTCGCGTTCGCCGGAATCTTGATGTTCAGTGCGTCCTCCACGGCGCGGCAACTGGCCACAGCGTGAACGGCGGTGCAGACGCCGCAAATGCGCTGCGTGAATGCCCACGCGTCGCGTGGATCGCGCCCCTGCATGATGATTTCGATGCCGCGAAACTGTGTCGATGACGCCCACGCCTTGGCGATCTTCCCGTTCTCGGATTGCGCTTCGATGCGCAGGTGGCCCTCGATGCGGGTGATCGGATCTACGACAACCTTGGTTCTAGCCATTGTCATTCTCCGTTTCGGTCCCGGTCTCCGGCACCTGGTGGGTCGCCTTGCGGCGCCTGATCTGCGTGTACACGGTGGCGGCTGCGTGCGTCGCGATGCCGGCGGCCGCGCCGATGGCGAGCGCGGCGCCGATAGTGTCGGCGCGCTGTTCCACCGCGAATCCGCCCACGTTCGGGAGTCGTCCGTAGAACGGCGTCATCGTGTCCCAGAAGTGCGGCTCAGTACAGCCGATGCAGGGATGGCCTGCGCCGATGGGCCAGCTCGTGCGCGAATTCCAGAGGAAGATCGGACATGGCGAGTACGTTTCCGGGCCTTTGCACCCTACCGAGTACAGGCACCATCCCTTGCGTGCCGCCTCGTCGTCGAAGGACTCGACGAATTGTCCTGCGTCGAAATGCGCGTGGCGCGGGCACTGGTCGTGGATGCGCTTGCCATAGGCAAAAAGGGGCCTCCCATCGCCGTCCACAGCCGGAAGGCGCCCGTACGTCAGGTAATGCACGACGGTCGCGGTGACCACATCCCCGATCGGTGGACAGCCCGCTATGTTCACGATCGGCCGGTTCCTGATGATGTCAGCCACGCCCACCGCGCCCGTCGGGTTGGGACGCGCCGCCTGCACACTACCCCAGTGAGCGCATGCGCCTACGGCAAGAATCGCGGCGGCGCCCTCAGCCGCTTCCTTCACCAGATCTTCGGCGGTGCGCCCACCTACCACGGTGTAGATGCCGCCCTCCTTCGTGGGGATCGACCCGGTAACCACGAGCAAGTACTTCCCCTTGTTGGCGGCCATCGCACTCTGCTTGGCCCGCTCGACAGCCGCACCGGCTCCCGCCATGAGCGTATGGTTGTAGTCGAGCGAGACGACGTCGAGCAGAAGGTCGCCGATGGTAGGGTCGGCGGTGCGGAGCACGCTCTCGACGCAGCCGGTACACTCCTGCAGCTGCAGCCAGATCACGCTCGGCCGCTTCACCGATTCGAGCGCCTTGGCGATACGGGGGCCGGCGGTCATCCCGAGACCGAGTACGACAGCGATCTCGCCGCAGAACTTCAGGAAATCGCGGCGCGAGACACCGCGCGACTCGAAATGCTGGCCGAGGGTTTCGCCTTCGGTCCAGGCGTACGCAGAGGGAGTAATCATCGAAACCTCGAGATGGCGTGCGTCATCCTACAATTCGATGCGCGAGGCGACAGTCAGGAAAAGGAGGAATGGCCGTACAGGTTATCCGCACTCCGCGAATCGCCGGGAATCCGGAGTGAAACATTCCCCTAGCAGATGCGGGGGAGCTGGTCCCCCGGCAGAAGGTCAACGATGCGTGTACCGCCGAGCGATGTGCGCAGGGCTACCACTCTAGGGTGGCCGGCGATCACGCGGCCGATCTCGAGTGCCCCTGCGCCCAGTGGGTGCGAGCGCAGCGCCGCCAGCACACGCTCGGCGTCTCCGGCGGGGACGAAGGCGAGCAGAATGCCCTCGTTCGCTACATAAAGGGGGTCGAGCCCGAGCACTTCGCACGCAGCGCGTACGTCGTCCGGCACGGGAAGCACCGCCTCGTCGATCTCGACACCGACCCCGGATGCCGCGGCGATCTCGTTGAGCGCGCTCGCCACCCCGCCGCGCGTTGGATCGCGCAGCACGTGCACGTCGACGCGCGCCGTGCGCAGACGCTCGACGAGCCCGACAAGGCAGGCACTATCGCTGGTGATGGTCGTCTCGAACGCGAGCCCTTCGCGCGCGGCCATGATCGCCATGCCATGGCGGCCGATGGCGCCGCTCACGATCACCACGTCGCCGGCCCGCGCGCGATCCGGCGCCGGGCGGAAGCGTGCGTCGGCAGCCCCGATCCCGGTGGTGTTGATGTAGAGACCATCAGCCTTGCCGCGCTCTACGACTTTGGTGTCACCGGCCACGACGGGCACACCCGCCAGGTTCGCCGCATCCGCCATCGATCGCACTATGCGGTCGAGGATGTCGAGAGGAAATCCTTCCTCGAGCACGAAGCCGGCCGTCAGGCACACGGGCCGCGCGCCCATCATGGCGACGTCGTTCAACGTGCCGTGGACGGCGAGCGACCCGATGTCGCCTCCCGGAAATTCCAGCGGACTCACCACGAACGTATCGGTCGAGACCACGACATCAACTCCGGCGACATTCACCATCGACCCATCGCCGAGTCGAGCCAGGGCCTCGTTGGCGAGCGCGGGAAGGAACCGGTGGCGAAGCAGCGCCGCGCTCATCTTCCCTCCGGAGCCGTGACCCAGCTGCACGCGGTCGGAAGCGTTGAGCGGCGCGGGGCAGGCGAGTGTGACCGAACTCACGGCCGTCACGACATCGCTCCCGCCGCCGCGGGCTCCCCGGTCCCGCGATACTTCGCGAGATGGTAGTACGCCGCGCATGCACCCTCGGCGGATACCATTAGCGCGCCGAGTGGATGCTCGGGAGTGCAACGGGTTCCGAACGCGGGGCATCGCGGCGGCTTGAGCTTTCCCGTGAGCACTTCGCCGGCGTGGCACTCGGCAGGTTCGTTCACGTGAACGTCGCCCAGGCCGAACTTCAGCTCCGCGTCGAATGCGGCGAACTCCGGCCTGAGCCGCAGTCCGCTCATCGGGATCTCACCGATCCCGCGCCACTTCCGGTCGGCTAGCTCGAAGACATCCTGCACGCGCATGCGGGCCGCCGGCGTTCCCTCCCGCCGTACGGAGCGGACGTACTGGTTTTCCACGCTGTAGCGGCCGGCCTCGAGCTGTTGCACCGCCATCAGCATCCCCTCGAGAATATCGAGAGGTTCAAACCCCGTGACGACGATTGGTACGCGATATCGCATCGCGAGCGGCTCGTATTCCGTCCATCCCATTACCGCGCAGACGTGGCCGGCGGCGAGGAACGCCTGCACGCGATTGTCCGGCGCCTGCATGATCGCGCTGATTGCGGGCGGGACGGTGACGTGCGAGACGAGCACGCTGAAGTTGGGCACGCCGAGCTCGCGCGCCCGCCACACGGCCATCGCGTTCGCCGGCGCCGTGGTCTCGAACCCGACGGCGAAGAAGACCACTTCGCGGTCCGGGTGGCGACGCGCGATCTCGAGCGCGTCGAGCGGCGAGTACACAACGCGCACGTTGCCGCCGCGCGCACGAACCTGTTGCAGATCGCAGTCGCTGCCCGGCACGCGCAGCATGTCGCCGAACGAAGTGAAGATCACGTCGGGACGCGCGGCAAGCATCAGCGCCTTGTCGATCTGCTCGAGCGGGGTCACGCACACCGGGCAGCCGGGTCCGTGGATCATTTCGATCGCGCCCTCGAGCAGCTCGTCGAGCCCCTGTCGCACAATGGTGTGCGTCTGTCCGCCGCACACTTCCATGAGCGTCCATGGGCGCGTGGCAGTGCGCTTGATCCGCTCGATCAGCGGGCGCGCGATCGTCGCGTCCCGGTACTCGGTGAGGTACTTCACGGAGCCAGGCCCCCGGATGCGAGCGCGCCGGATTGTTCGGCGAGCGACGCATCGGCCACGTCGCCAATCCATTCGAGCTCGTCGAGCCGGCTCATCTCACGCAGCACTTCGAAGGTGCGGCGGGCCTCGGTTTCGTCGACCTTCGAGATAGCGAAGCCGACGTGCACGATCACGTAGTCCCCGACGCCGGCGTCCGCCTGCACGTACGACAGGCATACCTCGCGACGCACGCCGCCGAAGTCCACCACTCCCATCGGAAATCCGCCGTCGTCCCGAAGCTCGACAATCCTGCCGGGAATGCCCAGACACATCGGACGGACCTCCGCGTGATGATCATTGCGAACCAGCTCGCGACGACCGATGTCCGGGTCCCCGCGCCGATTGTCACGCCCGGACATTATGACACCCCGGCAGCCAGCACTCTCGGGCTTGACCTGATTCTTTTACAGGAATTCCCCTACACAGGCCCCGCTGATCCCCGAATCCGCTTTCCTTCCGATCCGGATAACATCTGGCTGTGCGGATGCGTTGTAGCAGGCCGCACCGCCGAACCGGAGATGACGACGAACCCCAAGCGCACCGCCGAGCTCGGAGACTCCGCACCGCCTTCGGCGTTGGACCAACTTCTCGCGGTCGAAGGTGAAATCGCTGCGGGCGAGGCCGCTGCGGCGGACGAGGCCCGCGCGCTGCTCGACGGCGCACGGGCTGACATCGAGGCGCGCGAGCGTGTGGCCACCATGGCCCTCGAGCGCGAGCTCGGGGAGCTCGACGCGCTGGCGCGCGATCGCCAGGCGGCGGCCGCCGCCGAAATCGAGCGGGTCGATGCCCGTCTCGCCGCACGATACCGCTCGCTCAGCCCGGCCGATATCGCGCGCCTCGCCGCGTTCGTGGCCGACCGCGTGACCGGTCTCATCGTCGAGGGTGCGCCGTGATCGTCCCGATGAGCCGCGTGCGCATCATCGGGCCGAAAGACGTGGTCGATGCGGTGCTTCGCGCGGTGCAGGACCTGGGGCAGCTTCAACTCGCCGAGTTGCCGGACCGCGCCGGCGTGAGACCGGCGCGACTTGGCCCGGCGCGTGAACGCAGGCGGCGCCAATTGACGCGCCTTCTGGAGGACGCCCGGGACGCGTTGCACTCGCTGCGCGTTGCCCCGCACCGTGTTGCGCCCGCAACGATCACCACTGCCGACTTCGCGCGCTGGGCGCGGCTCGCGCGCCGGACGCGCCGAGAGGCCAGAACTCTCCTCGACCGCCAGGCGGCGCTCCACGACGAACGGGCGCTGATCGCTCGATATCGCGAGTTCCTGCTGGCCGTGCTTCCCGCGATCCGCAAAGTCGCCAACTCCAAGCGCCTCACCAGTCACGCCGTCGTGGTGCCGGCGTCAGCGCGCGGCACGGTTGATGGGCTCGCATCCGCACTGCGCGAGGAGCTCGGCGCGGAATTCACCATGTCGATCCATCCCCTACCGGGCGGTGACGTCGCGATCCTCCTCATCCTGCCGGACGAGTTCAGCAATCGCCTCGAAGCGCGCCTCGCCGAAGCGCGGGTACCCGAAGTTCCTCTGCCTGACGCGTACCGATCCTTGCCGCTGGCCGAGACGGTTCCGCAGATGCTCGCGCGCCTGATGGCGATTCCAGCCGAAGTGGGGGAATGCGAGCGCAGCCTGACCGCGCTCCGTAAGGCGCATGGCGGCGAGATGACGAAGGCGCAAGCGGTCGTCCAGGACTGGCTCGCCGCCGCGTCGGCACGCGAACGCACGGCGGAGACGGGCCACGCATTCACGATCGAGGGCTGGCTGCCGGCGCGGAGCGTGGCCCCGCTCGAGCAACGCGTCCGTGAGGCCGCCGGGCCGACCGTGATCGTCGAGACGATCGCGCGCGAGGACTGGGGCGCGGAGGACGCGCCGGTGGTGCTCTCCAATCCACGCCTCTTCAGGCCATTCGAGAAGCTGATCGCTCTTCTCCCCCTGCCGCGCTACGGTTCGATCGACCCGACTCCGTTCGTAGCCGTCTTTTTCCCGCTCATCTTCGGGATGATGCTGGGCGACGTCGGCTACGGCATTGTCCTGGGCGCGATCGCTCTCATCGTGCATGCGCGCGCCAAGCCCGGGTCGCTCGCCCGCACGGCGGCGGAAATCGCGGGTCCATGCGCGGCGTTCGCCATCGTCTTCGGCGTGCTGTTCGGCGAGTTCTTCGGCGATATCGCCCGGCGCACACTCGGCGTGCGTCCGCTGTTACTGGATCGCGAGCAGGCGGTGTTCGCCACGCTCGCCGCAGCGGTGGGTCTCGGCGTCGTGCACGTCGTGCTTGGGCTCGCACTTGGCGCGGTTGCCGCGGGTCGCAAGGATGCAAGGCGGGCGGTGGGCCGCGGTGTGTCGGCGGTGATGGTCCTGCTCGTCGTGGCTGCTCTGCTGGCCGCGTTCAAGGTTCTTCCGGCGCGACTCTTCACGCCAGCCGTGATACTGCTGCTGGTCGCGTTTCCTGTCCTCGTGTTCGCGGAAGGCGTGCTCGGGATGATCGAACTGATGACGACGCTCGGCAACGTGCTATCGTACGCGCGCGTCATGGCGATCGGCACGGCGTCCGTGATTCTCGCGGTCGTGGCCAACCAGATGGTCGGGGCCGTCGGGAGCACGGTGGTGGGCCTGCTCTTCGCCCTCCTGTTCCACCTCGTGAATTTCGCCATCGGGGTTTTCAGCCCCGCGATTCACGCGTTGCGCCTTCACTATGTCGAGTTTTTCGGGAAGTTCTATAGTCCCGGGGGCCGTCCCTACGAGCCGTTCGGTCACGGCACAGCGGCAGCGGTCCCCGCCACCCAGGAGAAGCCAGCATGAACATCATGTGGATTGCCATAGCTGCCGCCGCCGCCATTGGGCTAACGGCCCTCGCGACGGCGTGGGCCCAGTCGAAGATCGGCTCCGCCGGCGCCGCCGTACTCGCGGAGAAACCCGAGCTCGCGGGGACGGTGATCATCCTCGTCGCGATTCCAGAGACGATGGTGATCCTCGGATTCATCGTCGCACTCTCTCTCATTCTGCGCGCCGGCGGCGGCTGAGCGATGGACGAATCACCGAGCGCGGCTCTGCTCGAACAGCTCCGGAGTGATGCCCGCGCGGCGTCGGAACAACGCATTGCGGCGGCACGCGCCGAGGCGTTGCGCCTTCGAAACGATTCGGACGAGCGGCTGGCGCAACTCCGGACCGCCGGGCTGGCGGCACGCGAGCGCGCGCACACTGCCGCGCTCGACCGGGCCCGATCCGATGCGCGGACGCGCACGGCGCGCGAGTGGCTCGTCGCCCGCGCCGAGGCGCTCGATCAGGTGTTCGGCGCGGCCAACGAAACGCTTGCCGCCCGGTCCGCAGACCCGGGATTCGTCGTCGCCGTCGCCGGGATCACGCGCGATGCGCTCCTTTATCTCCCGCCCGGAGATGCATCCGCACGCTGTGCCACGTCACTCGCACCGGCGGTGCGCACCGTGCTCGAGTCGCAGGCACCCGGACGCCCGGCGCTGCGCGTGATCGAGGACGATGCCGTCGCGACTGGGGTGGTGTTGGAGACCGCTGATCGCTCGCTTGCGATCGATGCCACTTTCGCGAGGCGTCTCGCTCGCGAACGACCGCGCCTCGCTATCGAGGTGGCGCGCCAACTCGAGTCGGCCGAATTATGACTTACTGGGGCGACCTCGTTGCGCGCGCGCGCGGCCTTTCAACGCATCTGCTTTCAGCGACACAGCTGGCGCAACTTGCCGACTGCGCCGACCTGCCGGCGTTCGCCGCGCTCGCCGCCGAGTACGGTGCGATCGAGCCGCTGGCCGACCCACGCGTCGCCGAACCGCATGCGCTGGAGCTGGCGGCAAGACGGCGTGCGACGCAGCGGTTTGCACTCATCGTTCACTGGGCGCGCGAGCGCGTGACCGCTCTCACTCCCCTCCTGGACGATGAGGACCGCCGGGCGGTACGCGCCCTCGCGCGCGGCGCCGTCGGCGGAATACCGGGACCCGAGCGAATGGCCGGACTCGTTCCGACGCCGTTGCTCCCCGTGCGCGCGCTCGAAGAACTGTCACGCGCCGGTGACCTCGCAACGATCGCTGCCCTCCTCATGGCGTGGCGACACCCGTTCGGCGCCGTGGTGAGCGAGGAGGGCACGCGTCAGACTGTCGACCTCTTTCGGTTCGAGGTTGCGCTCGCACGCGCAGCGGCTCAGCGCGCCCGCGCGTGCGCGGGGATCGCCGATGCGGCGATGCGGCACTACGTCGAGCGAACAATCGATCTCGAGAACCTCTCCGCCGCGCTCGTGCTCGCCGGCCACCATACCGACGCGTCAGCCGCCTCGGTGTTCATCGTTGGCGGCGCTCTCGTCACGCTGGATGACCTCGCGTTCGCCGCCGACACCGCGAGCCCGGACGCGATCGCGCAGCGTCTTGCGACACGCCTTCGCGGCGCGCCGCCACTGCTTGCCGCGCTGCACCCCGCCGGCGATCGCGCCGCCGCCGATGCCGCGCTCAGCGCGATGATCGGCGAGTTCCGCCTGCGTTCACTTCGCGAACCTCTTGGACTCGCCACCGTGATCGCCTTCTGGCTCCGTCAACGCGCCGAACTGCAAACACTCCAACAGATCACGTGGCGGATCACGATGGGCGTGCCCCGCAAGCACCCCGCCGATCTCGCCGGAGCGCTCGCGTGAGTCTGCGTGTGCGCGTAATCGCCAGTCCGGGGTTCGCCACCGGGTTCCGCCTCGCCGGCTTTGCCGTCGACGAAGTTTCGAACCCGCGTGAAGCGTTCGATCGCTTCGTCGGCGCACTGGCGCAAGCCGACCTGGGAATCCTGCTGGTTGAACAGCGACTCCTCGACACGCTGCCCACCGTTGTGCGCCGCGACGCCGAGCGCCGGCCGGTGCCGGTGATCGTACCGATTCCGTCGCCGGCGTGGGCCGGGCAGAAAAACGACGCCGAGAATTTCATTCTCGAGCTTCTGCGACGGACCATCGGCTACCGGGTGCGCTTGCAGTGACCGCGTCGATTGTCCGGGTCGCCGGCTCGCTCGTGGAAGCGTCGCCGCTACGTGGCGCTCTCTACGAGATGGCCCTGGTGGGTGAGCGCCATGTGCGCGGCGAAATCATTCGTCAGCGGGGCGACACGGCAACGCTGCAAGTCTACGAGGACACGATGGGACTCGCCGTGGGGGAGCCGGTGGAACCGCTCAACACGGCGCTCAGTGCGCAGCTCGGGCCGGGATTGCTCGGCGCCGTGCTCGACGGCATCGGCCGGCCACTGTCCCGCGTCGCAGAGGCGACCGGCGACTTCATTGCGCCAGGCGCATATGCCGACACGCTCGATGGATCGGTGAAGTGGCAGTTCATAGCGACGCGGACGGCGGGAGACCATGTGGACGCGGGCGACGTGCTGGGCACCGTCGAGGAGCGCCCCGGTATCTCACACCGCATACTCGTGCCGCCGGGCCGCTCGGGAATACTCGGCGCCCTCACCGGTGGTGAGTTCACGGTGAGCGAGCCCATCGGAGCGTTGCAGGATGGCACACCGCTCTTTCTCGCCCATCGCTGGCCCGTGCGCGTGCCCCGCCCCGTTGCGGAACGGCTGCCCACGACGCGCCCGTTTGTCACCGGGCAGCGCGTGTTCGACCTCTTCTTCCCGGTCGCCGAAGGCGGCAACGCAGCGGTGCCCGGGGGCTTCGGCACGGGAAAGACGATCATCGAACAATCGCTCGCAAAGTTTGCGGACGCAGATATCGTGGTCTACGTCGGTTGCGGCGAGCGCGGCAACGAAATGGCCGACGTCCTGACGGAATTCCCGGAACTCATCGACCCGCGCACTGCTCGGCCGATCATGGATCGCGCCGTACTGGTCGTGAACACGTCGAATATGCCGGTAGCGGCCCGCGAAGCATCCATCTACCTCGGCGCGACGATCGCCGAGTACTTCCGCGACCAGGGCAATCGCGTGGCGCTCATGATCGACTCCACGTCGCGGTGG
>DASSIC010000726.1:0-2671 GCA_035692325.1 Gemmatimonadaceae bacterium
AGCTGTCGGAGGAGGAGATCGAGCAGCGCGTGCGCGAGAAGCTGGAGTTCGTCGATCTCGAGCCGGACAAGGTGCTCGAGCAGCTCCCCTCGCAGCTCTCGGGCGGCATGCGCAAGCGCGTCGGCATCGCGCGCGGGATGGCGAACAACCCGCAGATCATGCTCTACGACGAGCCGACGTCGGGGCTCGATCCGCTCACGACCGGCACGATCACGCGGCTCATCAAGAAGCTGCAGCGCGAGCTCGACGTCACGAGCGTCGTGGTATCGCACGACATCCGCTCGGTGTTCAACATGGCGACCAAGGTCGCCGTGCTGCACGACCGGCGCATCGCGTTCTTCGGCACGCCGGAAGAGATGTCCGCGTCCGACGACCCATATCTCCGCGACTTCCTCGGCGGTTCCTGAACATGAAACGATCTCCGACCATCACCTGGGACCAGCTGCGCGTCGGGCTCGTCATCCTCATCGCCCTCGGGATCATCGGCGTCGCCGTGTACAAGCTGGGGCAGGCGGCCAATCTCTTCGCGAAGCGCTACGAGCTGATCGCGTACCTGCCGGATGCCAACGGGCTTCGTCCCGGCGGCGCGGTCATGGTCGCCGGCCAGCTCGCCGGCTCGGTCAAGTCGATCGAGTTCCTGCCGGTGGACCAGGATACCACGCGCAACCTGCGGCTCACCCTCCAGATCGACGCGGGGCTGCAGGAGCAGATCCGCCGCGACTCCAGGGGAAAGCTCCGCTCGATGGGACTCCTTGGCGACAAGGCGTTCGACATCACGCCGGGCACGCCCCGCGCGCGCGTGCTGCAGGCGGGGGACACCGTCACCGTGGTGCAGTCGCTCGACTACGAGGCCGTGATCGCCCAGGCCAGCAGCGCCGTCACGGACATGGTGGCGCTCACCAAGGACATGCGCGCCATCACGAGCGGCATCGTGCGCGGGCAGGGGACGATCGGCCAGCTCGTGACGAACAAGGCGCTGTACGACAACCTGAACGGCACGCTGTCGCGCGCGAACACGATGCTCGCCCAGTTCCAGAACCCGAACGGCACCGTGGGTCGGCTGCTGAACGACCCGACGCTCTACACGCGCCTCACGGGCGTGATCGCCTCCACCGATTCGCTCGTCACCACGCTCAACTCCACCAAGGGGACGGCGGGGCTGATGCTGCGCGACACGACGTTGTATCGGAACATGGTGGGCATCACGCGGGGCGCGGATTCGCTCATGCGGTCGCTGACGAACGGGCAGGGCACGGCGAGCAAGCTGCTCACCGACCAGACGCTGTACGATCAGCTCAACAAGCTCGTGACGGATCTGAGTGCCGTGCTGGCCGATGTGCGGCGCGATCCGAGCCGGTACACGAAGGGCATGATCAAGGTGTTCTGAGTCCGGCGCAGGAACATTCGATGAGGGGCGGGTTACCCTTGCGACACCCCGGGCGCGCGGCTAAAATCAGGTTTCCGGCGCCAAGCCTGTGTGGCGTACGGACGCGTAGCTCAGCTGGTTAGAGCGCTGCTTTCACACAGCAGAGGTCCGGGGTTCGAGTCCCTGCGCGTCCACTCTCCCTGGCCCATGTCCCGCTTCTTCTCGACGCACCTTCCGCAGGCGAAATCGATGCGTCTCCGTCACCTGCGGTCACTTCTGGTGGCCGCTTTCTTTTTGCTCCCGGGCGCCGTCGTCGCACAGGTGCCGACGGTGAAGCCGACGCCGGAACAGGCGCGGGTGCTCCTGCAGACGCGTCCCGATCTCGTGGAGCAGCTGCGCCAGCGCATGATGAACAGCGGCATGACGCCGGACCAGATCCGGGCCCGCCTGCGCGCGGAAGGCTATCCCGAGAATCTCCTCGACGCCTACATGCCCGGAGCGACCGGTGAGGCGTCCCAGCCCACGTCGACCGTCTTCCGCGCCGTGCAGGATCTCGGCATCGCCGATTCGACGGAGTTCGGCTCGGGCGCCATGCTCCTCGATACGGCGCGCGCGACACGACCCGACACGGCCATCCTGTCGCGGTCCGTCACCTATCTGCGAGTCGATACGCTGCGCGGCCTCGCGCGGGACTCCGTCCTCCGTCTGATCACGAATCGCGATTCGGGGTTCGTCGTCTTCGGACTCGACATCTTCCGGTCGTCCACGACGCAGTTCCAGCCGAACCTCGCCGGCCCCGTGGACGAGAACTATCGGCTCGGCCCGGGAGACCGGCTCGTGCTGATTCTCACCGGCGACGTCGAGTCGTCGTATTCGCTCGACGTCACGCGCGAAGGCTTCGTCGTCGTGCCGCAGGTCGGTCAGCTCTACGTCAACAACCTGACGCTCAGCGAGCTCAATACCCTGCTGTACACCCGCCTGAGTCGCGTGTACTCGGGGGTGCGTCGAGACGGCAACGGCACGACGCGCTTCTCCGTCAACGTGGCGCGCCTCCGCTCCAATCAGGTGTTCGTCGTCGGCGACGTGCAGCGGCCGGGGAGCTACACGGTGTCGAGCGCCGGCACCGCGCTCACCGCGCTGTACGCGGCGGGGGGACCGAGCATCAACGGCTCGCTGCGCCGAATCGAAGTGCGGCGCGGCGGCCGGGTGGTCGACGCCCTCGACGTGTACGACTATCTGGTGCGCGGCGATGCCACGCACGACGTCCGGCTCCAGTCGGGCGACATCGTGTTCGTGCCGGTGCAC
>DASSIC010000727.1:0-3746 GCA_035692325.1 Gemmatimonadaceae bacterium
GTGATGGTGAAGGCCGCGCTCCCCGCCTGGCCTGCGGTGCCCTGGATCGAGCCCGCGTTGGCACTCGCTGCGACCTGGGGAGGAGGCGCCGGCGCATTGACTGACGTGGACGGCAGCGTGCTGACGTAGCTGCCGCCTGTGCCGCTATTCGTGGGCGCCAGCGTCACGGTCCCCGAGCCGCCGGCCTGCACGAACGAATATCCGATGGTGACGGTCGCGGACGCGCCGACGGCGAGGGTGGTGGAGCTCGGCGACACCGTGCAGGTCGACGTCAGGCCGGTTCCGCTGCAGGTGGGCGCCAACGTCACCGGCGCCGGGACGTAGCCGGTGTTGGTGATGGTGAAGGCGGCGCTCCCCGCCTGGCCTGCGGTGCCCTGCACCGAGCCGGCATTCGCGCTCGCGGCGACCTGGGGCGGCGGCGGGGCGGCCGTCGTCGTGTTCGTGAGGGTCGCGTACTGACCACCCGTGCTGCTGTTGTTGGCGACGAGCGTGACGTAGCCGGTGCCGCCGGCGTTCGCCGACTGGAAGAGCACGTTGACGTACGCATAGGCATATGGCGCGAGGCTCGTCGGCACCGTGCCCGTGAGATAGCAGGGCGACGTGAGCACGCCGGCGCCGGAGCACGACGCCGAGAAGCTCAGTGGCGCGTCGACGATCCCCGTGTTCCGGACGAGGAAGCTGGACGTGCCCTGCATCCCTGCGCCGCTGTTGGTCGTGCCGTTCGTTTCGATGCTCACCTGGGGGGGCGCCGGCGCTGCGGTGACCCCGCGCGAGGCGGAGCCGTAGGTGCCGCCCGTGCTGGTGTTCGTCGCCGTCAACGTGAGAGTTCCACTGCCGCCGGTGGCAACCGCGTTGAACCCCATGGTGACGACCTGCGACGCTCCGACGGCGAGCGTCGTCGACGTGGGAGACACGGTGCAGCCGCCGTTGAACACCGAGCCGCTGCAGCTGGGTGTCAGCGTGACCGGAGCCGAGACCGAGCCGGTGTTCGTGATGGTGAAATCGGCGCTGCCGGACCATCCCGCCGTGGCCTGCACGGTGCCACCACCGCTCACGGAGACCTGCGGCGGCGGCGCGGTGACGGTGGCGGTCACGGATGCGCTCGCGAGCGTGGCGCCACCACTCGCATTGAGCGCCTTGAGCGTGATCGTGGCGCTTCCCGCCGATGCGCCGTAGATCGTCACGGCGACATTCACGACGTCTCCGGGCTGGAGCGTGAGGCCGCCGGGAGGCGAGCAGCTCGAGAGCGCGCCGGTGCAGCCGGTCACGGAGAAGTTGACGCTCACGGCTCCCGTTCCCACGTTCTCGACCTGGAAGGGGGCGGTGGATGCCGAGTTGGCCTGTACGCTCGCCGGGCCCGTGCTCATGAGCGTAACGCGTATGAGGTGGTCATCCAGCCTCGCCATCGGGCCGGCTCGCAACGCGTGCCGCGGTACGGGATCGGCGCGCAGGTGGTCCGGCTGCGCGAGCGCAAGAAGGCTCAGCGCAGCGACGACGAGCTGCACGCGACGAATGATCGAAAGGCCAGACCGAAGCATGGTGGCAGACCAGGGCCGAGGGTTCGACGTGCGCGCACACAGCGTCATGGGCGCGATTTGTCGGCTCGGATGCAGGCACGGACCCGGCCATGCTCGGCGATCATCAAGTCGCGCTACGACAACGACTTGACGGAGACCGTCTTGTTGATCGTCGCAATTTGTCGCGCGCCTGTCGCACCTCGCCGTGCGACGCCGCGCGATATCATCCGCTCACCCCTCGGGAGTCATCTCTCGCAACGCCGCCTGCTCGAGATACCGGTGGACCGTCCACCGCGAGATCCCGAGACTCTCCGCCACTCGGGCCTTGCACTTCAGCTCCGCCATGCGGGCACGCACGACCTCGGGCGACGGCATGTCTCGCTTGCTGCCTTCTCCGCGCAGGTACGCGAGCTCGCCGACACAGTGCTGGAGCGTCAACTCGCTGCTCCCGTCCATCGCCGCCTCGATCAACAGTCGCTGCACCACACCGTCGAGCTGTCGCAGGTTGTACGGCCACGCCGCCTGACCCAGCGCCGCCATCAGGTCGGTGTCCACTCGCGGCGCGCGCAGCGGATGTCCGCAGGTGGCGGCGCGCAGTCCGACGAACTGTCGCACAAGTGCGGGAATGTCGGTCCGTCGCTCGCGCAGCGCCGGGAGCTTCACACGAAAGTGCGTGAGTCGCGCCGCGAGATCGTCCAGGAAGGTGCCGCGCTCCACCAGCGTCTGCAGCGGGATGTTCGATGCCGCCACGAGTCGCACGTCGAGGCGCACCGAACGGTCGGCACCAACGGGGCAGATCTCCCGATGCTCGATCGCATGCAGCAGCTTGCGCTGCACCGACGACGACGCCTTTCCGATCTCGTCGAGAAAGAGCGTCCCGCGGTTCGCCGTGACGAAGTGGCCGGGCCGATTCTGTCGTGCGTCCGTGTAGGAGCCGCTCAGGTGCCCGAACAGGTCCGACGCCGCGATGTTGTCGTCGAGCGTGGAGAGAACGACATGATGGAACACGGCGCGCGCGCGAGGCGACCGATCGTGCAGCAAGCGCGCGACGTAGCTCTTTCCCGTCCCCGACTCTCCCTCGATGAGGACGGTGGCGTGCTCGTACGGCGCGAGCGACTCGATGCTGCGCAGCGCGGCAAGGTGGGCGGGATGGCTTCCGACGAACCCGGTGGGCGATGAGGCGTGTGGGGTGTACGTGCTCGGTACCGTCATCGGTGACGACGGCAGGGACTGTCGTGCGCTCATTCGACATGCGTGAGCGAGGGGTCGGCGACTCGCCCGGTCGTCTTCGACACTGGGTCGACGTGCTGCCGTGCGCCGGCGCGATCACTCGGCGGCGGGGCGACAAGCTATTACATGCGATGCTGAAAGTGCGAGTGGATTTTTCTTAAGTATTTCTCATGTTTTTCCGTCTGTGCATTGGTGTCTTGTGCTGCAAACGAGTCGACTCGTTTTGCAACAGGATCGACGCAAGTGGACGCCTGATCGGACACAGTGGGACGTCGTGGCGACGCAGCGTCATTCTTCATTGCACGCGTCCAGAGATTCATCGACGACGCATGCACACGACACGGCGGACCGCACGCGGCCGATGACCGTCGTGGGAATGCGTGTCAGGTCCGCCATCGGGGAATGCGCTCCCCAGATCAGGTGGCTGGTCCGCCCGAAACGCTCATCATCCGAAACGGCGACGCGACCGGGAATGCAGCCTGATCGACCAGACGTCGCGGTTGGCGGGCGTGGCCGGCACCGTGCTCATCTCGATTGCCTGGCATGGCGACTTTGCCGACTGGATGGATGAGCCGATGCCACGCCTCGTCGACCCTGCGTCCGCTCTCACCACATCCGGCGGAGCAGCTCCACCCATCGTATGGCGCGAATAGCCGATCCTCCGGCCCGCGGGCGCAAACCTACCGTCGCGCGACACGACTCGACTTCGTTGCGCCTAACCGCGCTCGTCGTGTCGACAAGGCGATGACGACGCAGCGCCATCGTACTTGCAAGCGAGATCACGCGACGATTCGCGGGCGTGATCGTGTGTTCAACTGCACGTCGCCGCCACCTCGCTGAAGCGGACCAGTGAGGCGAACGGCTTCAGACCACCCCGGGCCGTCAGTGATCTGACCCGCGCATGATCTGATGCGACGGGACGATCGAACCGACTACACGGCGCGCTGACACTACCCGTCACCGACCCGCGATCGACTCCTCCGCGCGCCTCAGCGAGGC
>DASSIC010000728.1:0-9353 GCA_035692325.1 Gemmatimonadaceae bacterium
GACGTATCAGAACGCCTATGAGGCGATTCAGGCGTTGCGCTCCACCTGGCTGAAGCCGCGCGGCTCCGACAGCTTCAATGCGCCGAGCGTGGTCGTCGTGTATCTCGACAACGTGAAGCTCGGCGGCGTCGAGTCCCTCCAGAGCCTCCAGCTTTCGACGATCCAGTCCATCCGCCACTACGACGCGAGCGCGGCGAACGCGCGCTGGGGGGTCGGCCACGCGTCGGGCGCGATCCAGGTCATCACGGTCGTGCCGCCCGGCGGCGGCAGCGTGCCGCCGGCCGCGCGCTAGCCAGTGGCAGTCGATCCGCGGGCGGGCCTGCCTCCCACGCAGGCCATGCTCGCCAACGTGCCCCGGCTCGTCACCGAATACTTCGCGCGGCGTCCCGACCCGTCGGCGCGGGACGAGCGGGTCAGCTTCGGCACGTCGGGCCATCGCGGAACGTCGTTGCGCGGGGCGTTCAACGAGCATCACATCCTCGCGATCACGCAGGCGATCGTCGAATATCGCCGCGGCCAGGGGTATGACGGGCCGGTGTTCCTCGGCATCGACACACATGCCCTCAGTGACCCGGCGCTCGCGAGCGCCCTCGAAGTCCTCGCGGCCAACGACGTCGACGTGATGGTCGACTCGCGAGACGGCTTCACGCCCACACCGGCCGTCTCGCATGCCATCCTCCGCCACAATCGCGGGCGCACGAACGGTCTCGCCGACGGCATCGTCGTCACGCCGTCGCACAATCCGCCCGAGGACGGCGGGTTCAAGTACAACCCCCCCAACGGCGGGCCGGCGGACACCGCGGTCACCGGATGGATCCAGAACCGCGCGAACGTCCTCCTCGAGGATCACCTCAAGGGCGTGAAGCGCGTTTCGCTCGCCCGCGCGCGCGAGGCGGCCACGACGCATCGGTACGACTACCTCGGCGTCTACGTCGACGACCTCGCCAACGTGATCGACTTCGACGTCATTCGCGCGTCCAGCATCGCGATGGCAGTCGATCCGCTCGGGGGCGCCGGCGTCAACTACTGGGGTGAGATCGCCGCGCGGCACCGCATTCCGCTCACCGTCCTCAGCGACGCCGTGGATCCGACCTTCCGCTTCATGACCGCGGACTGGGACGGGCGCATCCGCATGGACTGCTCGTCGCCGTACGCGATGCGCGGGCTCATCGCGCTGAAGGATCGGTTCGACGTCGCCTGGGCGTGCGACACCGATCACGATCGTCACGGGATCGTCGCACGGTCCAGCGGCCTGCTCAACCCGAACCACTATCTTGCCGTCTCCATCGCCTACCTTGCCGCTCACCGACCTGGCTGGCGCGCCGACGTCGGCATCGGCAAGACGGTCGTCAGCAGCGGCATGATCGATCGCGTGGTGGGGCGGCTCGGCCGGCGGTTGGTGGAGGTGCCCGTCGGCTTCAAGTGGTTCGTGGACGGCCTCACCGACGGCTCGCTCGGCTTCGTGGGCGAGGAGAGCGCGGGCGCGACCTTCCTGCGGCGCGACGGCACCGTGTGGACCACCGACAAGGACGGCATCATCATGGGACTGCTCGCCGCCGAGATGACGGCGGCGACCGGACGCGATCCGGGGGAGCAGTACGCCGCGCTCACGAAGGAGTTCGGCGATCCCGCCTACGCGCGCATCGACGCGCCGGCGACGCGCGCCCAGAAGGCGGTGCTTTCCAGCCTTTCCGCGAGCGACGTCACCGCGACCGAGCTCGCGGGCGAGAAGATCGTGGCGATCATGACGAAGACGGCGCACCTCGACGCGCCGATCGGCGGGCTCAAGGTGGCCACGCCGAATGGCTGGTTCGCCGCCCGCCCCTCCGGCACGGAGGAGGTGTACAAGCTGTACGCCGAAAGCTTTCTGGGCGCCGATCACCTGGCGCGAATCCAGAGCGAAGCGCAGGCGCTCGTTTCCCGCGCCTTTGCCGCCGCCCGCGCCACGTGACCGCCTCTGGTGAAACGGGTGACGATACGAGATCGTATGGCGTGAACGACGCATCGCTTGCTCGTCCCGCGCACATGTCCGACCTGAACCGCTGAGTGGATCTTCCGATGCAGCAGATCATCGTTCCGCAACCGCCGCCGGTCCCTCGCGTGACGATCGTCGGGGGTGGCGAGAGTCCCACGGCGGTTTATCGCGCCCAGGTGGCGCAGCGGAAGGAGCTCGGCGACCAGCTCGATCGACTGCAGGATACGAGACGTGAGCTGTCGAGCCGCCTGCAGGAAGACCCGCCCGTCGCTGGCGCCGACCGCGCCGGCATCGAGGCGCGCATCGCCGGTATCGATGCCCGTATCGCCGATGTGGACAAGCAGATCGCCGCTGCCGATCAGGCGGTCGCGAGGGCGGCGGGCATTCCGGGCGCCGTCGTGCCGGAGCCGCCGTTCGTGCGTCCCGGGCCGCCGGACGAAGTCTACGTGCTGACGGGGCTGTTCATGTTCGTCGCCATTCTGCCGATCAGCGTGGCCTATGCGCGGCGCATCTGGCGGCGGAGCGCCGCGGCCGTGGCCGCCCTGCCGGACGAGGTGATGGATCGCCTGACCCGACTCGACCACGCGGTCGATTCCATCGCCGTGGAGGTGGAGCGGATCGGAGAGGGGCAGCGGTTCGTGACGCGCGTGCTGGCCGAGCGGTCGCCCGCTGCCGCCGCGCTCGGTGCCGCACCCGAGCGCGAGTCGCGCTAGGGCGTCGTGCCGGTTGGCGTGGCCGTGGGCGCCTGGATCCCCGGCGCGGCGGCAGCGGGAGGAACGACCACGGCTGGCGCGCCGCTCGTCGTGTCCCGGGTGACCGGAGCAGAGGCCGTGGGCGGGCGGCCGGGCACCGCGTAGCCCGCGGGCGCCGGTCCCTGCAACACCGGCGCATCGTGGATGATGCGCCCGCCGAGCAGCGACGCATAGCCGATCGCGCCGGCTGCCGCGAGCGACGTGACGACGAGCGCCACGCGCAGTCCGCCGGGCATGCGGACCTCGCGCGGGTAGCGAACCAGCCTGCGCCACGCCACGAGCGCGACCGCCCCCGCCAGCAGGACGAGGATCGCCGAGATCTTGGCCGCATCTTCGTGGGTGTGCATCGCACCGCGCGCCACGAACCATGGTCGATTCAACGCTTCCTCCGCCGGCTCACCGGTGAAGTACGTCGGAATCACCGTGAGCGCGGCCAGCGTGAGCGACACCGTGGCGTACAGCCAGATTCCGCGCTGTCCGCGCACCACCGCCAGGAGCACGGCCAGTGCCCCCATCGTCGCGAGGATGATGGGGAAGTGGTTGATCATGATGTGCACGTGCGGCCAGTCCACCGTGCGAGCGCCGAGTTGGGAGATTTGATCCACGGTGGCAGCCGAGAGCGAATTTCAGGCCGCGCGTGCCGTCATGTGACTCATGGCACGATTCGCCAGCCGGTGGACAGCTCGGTCGTCCCCCACACGATGCGCAGGCGCCCCCGAAGGTCGGCGTACCCGCTGCCGGGCCGCGGCGAATCGGGGACGAGGTAGATCGTCAGCGACTCTTCGGATTCTACGCGCGTCCGCGCCGCGAGCACGACCCGGCCGACGTCGTCGGCGGGATCGTAGTCCGTGCCCCACCGGCCGGTGCCGCGGTTCACGATGAGCTGCCAGGCGGACGGCGTCCGCTGCAGGTAGAGCGCATAGTCTCCCCGCCGCAGGCGCAGCGAATCCAGCAGCAGATCCACATCGGTGTGCAGCGTCGTCGACTGGTTCGCGCCGAAGCGCCACACCGAATCGCGCGGAATCAATCCCCCCTCGATGCGGCGGCCGCGGGCGTGCGGCTGCCCATAGCTGATCGCGATGCGCGACGGCCCGGTGAGCGACGCGTCTTCCTCGAACCACTCACGGCCGATCCAGCGCGCGTTGAGATGCACTTCGACGGTGGCGAAGCTGCTGGCCGCGACGCGCAGCGGCGGCGATTGGGCCGGCTGCTGCGCGGCGAGCGTGAGCGGCAGTGCCGACGTGACGAACGCGAGCGCGCGAAGTGAGTGACGCATCGGGGCTCCTCCCGGGAAAGCGGCGGCGGCAATCATGCCTTCGTCGGCGAACGATGTAAAGCGCGAGCACCACGTTCCCCGAGCCATCGCAGCTCCTGCCGTGCCGCCCGTCCGAGCGCACGCGCGATCAGGAGGATCGGCGAACCCTGACTGAACGCGGACGCGATCGCCCACAGGGCGCGTGGAGGAAAGCGGGGGGCGTCGGCCAGCGCGACGATATCCTCCCATGCCTCCGGATCGAACTTGGACTTGAAACGGTCCAGTCCCTCGAAGTCGTAGAACCGTCGCGCATGCGCGCGCACCCAGCGCAGCGCAATGCGCAGCCACCCTGGCATGCGCGCGTCGTCGAACGCGGAGTGGCGCGAGAGCGGCGACAGACCGAGTGTGACGTAGTGCGCGCCGCCCTGGGCCAGTGCACGCATCGCCGCGTCCACGAGCAGCTCCGCGGTGCCGTTCGGCGCGCCGGCACCGCGGATGATCTGCTCGATCAACCAGCCCCGGCGCGCCGGGACGGGCGACGCCACGAGGAATCCCACGACGCTGTCGTGGCGCGTCGCGACGAACAGCCGGCGATCGGCAAGCTGGCCGAGTGTGTCCGGCTCGACCAGGAAGTGCAGCGGAGGGAGTCCCCGACCTTGGAGCCAGTCCGTCAGGCAGTCGTGGAGTCGCGAGCGATCGCGATCCGTCACCGTGCTCCACTCGTGCACCGCCACCGACTTGTTGCGGGCCCGATTGAGCTGGGCGCGGAGAGACTTGTGTCGGTGGATCAGCGCCGGCCAACTGGCAGGAGTCCAGCTGGGCTGCGCGCCAAGGCTGGCCGCGCTCCACTGGCCAGTGGGGATCAGACGGCGCTCGAGCCGTTCGCCCGCGCCGAAATAGCACACGCGTCGGCGCGCGCTGGCCGCGGCCGCTCCCAGCTCGTCGACGACCGCGAGCAGTCTGCTTTCCGCGCACACCGGCGCCCCGGCCACGATCCACATCCCGGCCTGCTCCACGTACCCGACCACGGCGTCACCAGCGGGCGAGAACCAGTGGGCGATGCCTGGATTGAGAATCTGATAGGCGGTGGCGTTCCAGCCGTGCGCGAGCACGAGCTCCCGGGCGCGGGCGACGTCTCGCGTCACGCCGCCACGCTTGGCCGCGCGCGGCGCGCGTCGTAGCTTGGCGTCATGAGCATGCGCCCATGACAGACTCCGTATCCCTCGGTGCGATCGAGACGCCCGCCGTGCTCGTGGATCTCGACCGCATGGAGCACAACCTCGATGCGGCGGCCGTGTACGCTGCCAAGCATCGCCTGGCGCTGCGTCCGCACGTGAAGACCCACAAGTCTCCGATCGTCGCGTCGGCGCAGCTCGCGCGCGGCGCGCGCGGGCTCACCTGCGCCACGCCATTCGAGGCGGAGGTGATGGCGTCGGTGTGCGACGACATCCTCGTCGCGTATCCACCGGTCGGCGCACCGCGTGCGCGACGTCTCGCCGCGCTCCCGTCGCGCGTCCGCCTCACCGTCGCATTGGATTCTGTCCAGGCCGTCGACGAGATCGCGCACGCTGCACAGACGACCGGTCGCACGATCGACGTGTACGTCGAGCTCGACCTCGGGATGCACCGCGTCGGCGTTCCGGGAGTGGACGAGGCACTCGCCCTGGCTGCACGCGTGAAGGCGGTGCGCGGGCTGGAGTTCGCTGGACTGGCGTTCTATCCGGGACATGTGCGCGAGCCGGTGGAGGAGCAGGATGCCAAGCTGCGCACGCTCGGTGCCGCGTTGGAGCGCGCGCTTGGCCGCTTCGACGATGCCGGACTGCCCGCGAAGGTGGTGAGCGGAGGCTCCACGCCGACGCTCTGGCGCACCCACGAGCTGCCTGGCGTGACCGAATTCCGGCCCGGCACCTACGTATACAACGATCGCACCACCGCGGCGATCGGCGCCTGCGCGTGGGACGACTGCGCCCTCACCGTCCTCGCGACCGTCGTATCCACCGCGGTGCCGGGCCAGGCGGTCATCGACGCCGGCACCAAGTCGCTCGGCCGCGAGCCGGTCCGCGGCGCCGAAGGTGAGGGTTTCGGGCAGCTGCTCGAGCACCCCGAAGTGGCCGTTGCGCGGATGTCGGAGGAGCACGGCGTGCTGGATCTCCAAGACTCCGATTGGCAGCCGGCCGTCGGCGAGCGGGTGCGCGTCGTCCCCAATCACGTGTGCATCGTGGTGCACCTGAACGATCTCGTGTACGGAGTGCGCGGGAACATGGTGGAATCGAGCTGGCCGGTCGCGGCGCGAGGGCGCGGACAGCGACCCGTGTAACCGAGCGTGCACGCATTGTGCGAAGGTCGACGGCGGTCCACCACCCGCCCAATCGATACTCGCAATGCGCTTCGTCGTCGCCACTCTGCACTACGCTGGACTCGGCATGGCACTCCGGCTTCAGGAGGAAGGGCATGACGTCCTTCTCGCCTGCGCCGGCACGAGCGATCGTCGCCTGGAGGACCGCTACCTCCTCGTCGGAAACGGCCTGATTCGCAAGGCGACGCTGGCGGACGCGATGCGGGATCGCGCCGCGTGGAAGGATGCCTGGTGGATCTGGGACGAGAATCATTCGGTGCAGGAGAACGAGCAGCTGCGCGCCGAGGGCTTTCGCGTCTTCGGCGGTGGCACGTATCCCGACACCATGGAGCACGATCGCGATGCCTGCCTCCGCTTCGTCGGGGAGTACGGCCTCAGGCCGCCTCCGTCCACGCGGTTCGAGAACGCGTCGGACGCGCTGGCCTTCGTGGAGTCGCAGCCGGACACCGCGTTCGTCTACAAGCCCGACGAGGGCGAGACGTACGAGACGTGGCTCCCGGCGAGCGATGATGCTGCAGAAGCGAACCGCGAGCTGCGGCAGCACCTGCGCTCGCTCACGAACCCCGCACCGTTCGTGCTGCAGGAGCGCAAGGACGGGATCGAAACGAACGTCGAAGTCTGGTTCACAAAGGGCGAACCGGTCTTCGCCTTCATGACGCTGGAGTCCAAGCGGAAGCTCGTCGGCGATCTGGGCGACTTCGCCGGGTGCGCCTTCGACTTTGCGTTCGCGATACCGGTCGCGAGCCGCGCCGTGCAGGAGAGCGTCGGACGACTCTTTCCGGCATACAGGAAGATGCAGTACACCGGCTTCGGCGACGCCAACTTCATCGTCAGCCGCGATGGTGTCTGGTTCTTCGAGAAGTGCGAGCGGTTCGGCTACAATGCGCATCCGAACCTGTTCTGGAATCTCAATCGCGCGCCGCTCGCCGAAACGCTCGTCTCATTGGCCGAGGGCAGCTTCGTGCCGGACTTCGCCCCCGGATTCGGCGCTACCGTCACGCTGTACATGGATCATCCGGCGACGGGCAAGGCGGTCCAGTTCCCCGAGACGGTGGCGCGCAACCTCTACCTGTTCGACGTCTACAGGGAAGGGGACCAGCTGCTCACCGCCGGCTACTACGGCGACGCGCTCCTTCTCGCCTGCGCGTTCGGATACACGATTCCAACGGCGTGGGAGGCGGCGCTCGCCGTGGCGGCCCAGGTCAGGTTCCCCGGCCGCGCGTATCGCCTCGATGGGGCGGGCACGGACTATCCCTCGTCGCCCCTGCGGCGCTACGAGGCGCTCACGGCCATGGGATATCTGTAGCTGGCCCCCCTTGGAGTTGCGCGCGTGCGCGGGCATCTTTCGAGGCGGCCGCACGGCGAACCGCGCGGTCGAAGCCTCACCACCCCGCGCCAATGCCGAACGCCCGCTCCACGTCCCCCGCCCGCGCCGACGCGCCGAAGGATCCCCTGAGCCAGGTCCGCACCCGAGCCGACGCGTTGTACCGCGCCGCCATCGAGTGCTGCCGCCAGCACGACCGCGCCGCCAAGGTCCACAAGGAAGACGGCGAACCGGAGCTCGAGCACAAGCACGTCGACGCGCTGTGCGCCATGTGCGACGGGTCGTTGAAGGAGATGTCCGAGGCCTACAAGGCGGCAGCCGCCAACGTGCATCCCGACGGCGAGCCAGCCTGGTGGCACAAGGCGAACGGGATGTGGCACGCGAGCCGCGAGTACGAGCGTCGTCACGCCGGCTGCGACGACATGTCGCGCAAGCTCTCCGGCAAGCACAGCCCCGACCAGCTGCGCGCGATGCAGCTCGAGTACGAGCTCGAGGCGTCGGCGCTGCTCGCGCTGCGCCACGCGGCCGAGGCGTACGCGAAGGCCCGGCCGGAGCTCGCGTAGCGAGGCGTCCCGAGTGCGCGGCTTCATCGATGACGCCGGACGACCGTGGCAGGTCGTGCTCGGCAAGGAGTCGTGGGGCACGCTTGTGCTGCTGTTCTCGCCCGACGGCGGCGGCGAGAGTCGCACGAGCATCCTCACCGCGGAGACGCCGTTCGCCGCGAGCGCCGAGCTGGACGCACTAACCGATGACGACCTGCGGGCCCGGCTGCGTGACAGCCGTCCCTGGACCTAGCCCTCAACGCACCCATGGCGACCAAGAAGACCCGCGGCACGAAGTCAGCGAAGCGCAGCACCAGGACCCCGAAGCGCGGCGCGACGGCGACCCCGAAGCGCGGCATCGATGCGCGCTATCCGTGGAAGGAGGAGCCTAACCCGTATTTCGAGGTGCGCACGTCGAAGATCCAGGGGAAGGGCGCGTTTGCCATCCGCAACATCAAGAAGGGGACGCGGCTCATCGAATACCTCGGCCAGCGCATCTCCTGGCGCACGGCTGACAAGCGCTACGACGACGAGAAGATGGGGCGGCACCACACCTTCCTCTTCACCGTCGACGACAAGGTCGTGATCGACGCCGCGGTGAACGGAAACGACGCGCGCTTCCTGAACCACTCGTGCGACGGCAACTGCGAGGCGATCACCGAGCGCAAGCGCATCTTCATCGAGGCGCGCCGCAGCATCAAGGCCGGTGAGGAGCTGCTGTACGACTATCAGTACGAGCGCAGCGACGATCACACGGAAGAGGACGAGAAGTTCTACGCCTGCCGCTGCGGCTCGCCCAAGTGCCGCGGCAGCATTCTCGCGCCGAAGACGACGAAGAAGAAGTGACGACCGCGGCCCGGCACCCGGCGTCGTCTCTGCGCGCGTTGGTCGCGGGGCTCGTGGACTATGCGGGCCTCTTTCCGCCGGCATCGCTCGACATGCCTGCTGCGGCCGCGCGCTACGCCGAGTACCGCGCCTCCGCCGATGCCTGGATGCTGGGCCGGTTCATCGTCCCCGTCGCACGGCTGAACGAGCTGGCGGCGGCGCTGCCGGCCCAGCCTGACACGCCGTGGACGCTCTGCGTCCTCATGGGCGACGACTTGCAGGCTGACGCGAGACGGCTGGCGGACTTCGAAGCGGAGCATCGCG
>DASSIC010000729.1:0-3870 GCA_035692325.1 Gemmatimonadaceae bacterium
CCCGGTGTCGCGCTGGAAGATGCTCGACAACATGCGCCGCAGCGTGACGCCCGTGCTCACCCTCGCCTGGCTCGTGGCGGGGTGGAGTCTGCTGCCGCACGCCGGGCTGCGATGGGCGAGCTACGCGCTCGGCGCGTTCGCCTTCCCGTGGCTCGCGCCGCTCGCCATCAGCGCGCTGCGACCGCCGCGCGGCGAATCGTGGCGTCCGTACTACGCGGGCCTGGCGCACGACGCGTCGAACAGCGTGCAGCAGCTCGCGATCATGCTCGTGATGCTGCCGCATCAGGCGCTCGTCGCCGCGGACGCGATCGTGCGCACGATCTATCGCGTCGCCGGCTCGCACCGTCGCATGCTCGAGTGGCAGACGGCGTCGCACGTGGAGAAGGAAAGCGTCGGTGGACGCGGCCCGGTATGGCGCCTCATGACGTCGGCGGTGGGGATCGCCGCGGCGGCGCTCCTGCTGATGTGGTGGCACACCGCGACCCACGGCACCTCCACGGCGGGCTGGCTCGTACTCGGCACGCTGACCACGTGCTGGCTGCTCTCACCAGAGATCGCCTACGCGCTCAGCGCCCCGCGCGTGCGTCGCGAGCTGGAGCTGGCGCCGGAAGAGCGGGACAACGCGCTCCGCTATGCGCGCACCCACTGGGCGTACTTCGACCAGCTGGCGACAGCCGAGACGCACTGGCTCATCCCGGACAACTTCCAGGAGACGCCGAGCCCGATCGTCGCCGCGCGGACCTCGCCGACCAACATCGGGCTGCAGCTCGTCGCCACGATGTCGGCGCGCGACCTCCAGCTGATCACGACCAGCGAGATGGTTGATCGCCTCGAGCGCGTGGTCGATACGATGGAGCGCCTGCCGAAGGTGCGCGGGCACCTCATGAACTGGTACGACCTCGCCGACCTGCGCGTGCTCGAGCCGCCGTACGTGTCGGCGGTGGATTCGGGCAATCTCGCCGGCCACCTGATGGCGATCGCCGCGGGATGCGCCGAGCAGTGGCAGGCGCACGAGGGCGACGTCGCACGGCTGCAGCGCATCGCCGAGCGGGCGCGGGCGATGGCGATGGCGATGGACTTCACCCTGTTCTACGACGCACGCCGGCGCCTGATGTCCATCGGCTACGACGTGCGCACCGGCAGGCTCGACGAATCGTCGTACGACCTGCTGGCGTCGGAGGCGCGGCTCGCCAGCTTCGTGGCCGTCGCCAAGGGCGATGTGCCGGTGGAGCACTGGTTCCACCTGGGTCGCACGCTGACCACCTCGGCGAACGCAACGGCGCTCGTATCGTGGAGCGGCAGCATGTTCGAGTACCTGATGCCCGTGCTCGTCATGGCGTCGCGCCCCTTCTCGCTGCTCGACCAGACGCACGAGGCGGCGGTGCGCCGGCAGATCGCCTACGGCACGGCCCGCGGTGTTCCCTGGGGTATCTCCGAGTCCGCCTACAACGTCCGCGACCGGCACGACACCTACCAGTACCGCGGGTTCGGCGTCCCCGACCTCGGCCTCAAGCGCGGACTGGCCTCGGACGTCGTGATCGCGCCGTACGCCAGCGCGCTCGCGCTGGCGGTGGATCCGCACCGTGCGATGAAGAACCTGGCCGAGCTCGAGCGCCTCGGCGCGTTCGGGCGATACGGGTTCTACGACGCGATCGACTATACGCGTCCCGATCCCGAGAAGCCGTTCGCGATCGTGCGCGCCTTCATGGCGCACCACATCGGCATGAGCCTCGCCGCGCTCGACAACGCCCTGCACTTCGATGGCGGGATGGGCATCTGGCAGCACCGGTTCATGCGCGATCCCGCGGCGCGCGCGTCGTCGCTGCTGCTGGACGAGCGGGTGCCGCGCCGGTACACGACGATGCCGGCCCAGCCGGACGAGCCCACGACGGCCTTCGTGCGCCCCGTGCGCGAGGGCGCCGTGGTGCGAGAGTTCGACGATCCGGGCACCATGGAGCCGCACGTCGGGCTGCTGGGCGGGCAGGCATACTGTGCGCTGCTCACCAACGCCGGCGGCGGCTACTCGCGCGCCGGGGGCATGGACGTGTTCCGCTGGCGCGCCGACGCGACGAAGGATTCGACCGGTCACTGGATCTACGTGCGCGACACCGGCAGCGGCGACGTGTGGTCCGCCGCGCATCAGCCGGTGCGGGCGCCCTCGTCGCACTACAGCGCGTCGTTCGCCGCCGATCGCGTGGTGTACACGCGCATGGACGGTCCGATCGAGACCCGCACGGAGATCGTCGTCGTGCCGCGCGAGCGTGCCGAGATCCGGCGCGTGACGGTGTGCAACCAGTCGCGCGCCACGCGCGAGGTGGAGCTCACCAGCTACGGCGAGATCGTGCTCACCGACGCCGGCGCCGACCGCGCGCATCCGGCGTTCCAGAATCTGTTCGTCGAGACGGAATGGCTGCCGCAGCTCGGCGCGGTGCTGGCCAGCCGGCGGCCGCGCTCCTCGGTGGAGAAGCGTCCATGGTGTGCGCACGTGATGGCCACCGGCCCCGAACGCGTCGGCGATATCACCTGCGAGACGGACCGCGCGCGATTTGTCGGACGTGGTCGCAACACCCAGGCGCCCGCCGCGCTGGATCCCGCGGCGATGCTGTCGTGCACCGCCGGCGCGGTGCTCGACCCGATCGCGTCGCTGCGGGCGCGCGTCCGGCTCGAGCCCGGCCGCTCGGCGACCGTCGCCTTCACCACCATCGTCGCCGATTCGCGCGACGAGGCGCTCCAGGCCGTGGATCGCTATCGCGACATCGAGGCGTCGCGCCGGGCCCTCGCGCTGATGGGCACCGAGGCGCGCATCGAGCTGCGCGACCTCGACATCTCGCCGACCGACGCCGGCCTGTATCAGGATCTCGCCGGCGCGCTGATCTATCCTCGCGAGTCGCTGCGCGCCCCCAAGGCGGAGCGGCTGATGAACCGGCGTGGGCAGACCGCGCTGTGGGCGCATGGCATCTCCGGCGACTGGCCCATCGTGCTCGCGACGATCACCGAAACCACCGGGCTGCCGAGCGTGCGCCAGCTCCTTTCGGCGCACAAGTACTGGCGCATGAAGGGAGTGCGCTGCGACCTCGTGATCCTGAACGCGAAGAGCCCGTCGTACATCCAGGACCTTCAGGACCAGATCACGACGATGGTGGTGTCGTCGAGCGAGGGCGGGATCCTCGAGATGCCCGGCGGCGTGTTCATTCGCCGCGCCGACGTGCTGCCGCCGGAGGACGTGACGATGCTGCGCGCCACCGCGGCCATTCACATCTTCTGCGACGGCGTGGGACTCGGTGAGATCGTCGGCGCGACGGACGATCAGCATCCGCCCACGACGCAGCCGCCGGTGCCGCGGCGTCGCGTGGCTCGCCCGGTGACGCCCGTTCCGGCGGCGACGGGCAATGGCTTCGGCGCGCTCGCCGATTCGCTCGACTACGTGATCGGCGTGGACGGTTCGCTCGTGCCCCCCGCGCCGTGGGCCAACGTCGTCGCGAATCCCAATGCGGGCTTCTGCGTCACCGAACGGGGTGGCGGCTTCACGTGGACGGAGAACAGCTTCTTCTTCCGGCTCACTCCCTGGTTCAACGACCCGGTGGGCGACCCCGCCGGCGACGTCCTCTACCTGCAGGATGCGGAGTCGGGGGAGATGTGGACGCCGACCCCGGGTCCGGCGCCGGCGATCGATGGCGCGGAGCCCGCGCCATACACCGTCGTGCACGCGCCGGGGCGGTCGAGCTTCGCGCACGTGCGCAGCGGGATCGCGTCCGAGCTCGAGATGGCGGTCCCCCTCACCGATCCGGTGAAGATCAGCCGGCTGCGGCTCACCAACCGCGGGCGCACCGCGCGCACGATCGTGCTCACGAGCTTCGTGGAGTGGGTGCT
>DASSIC010000730.1:0-7229 GCA_035692325.1 Gemmatimonadaceae bacterium
GCGCTCGTCGTATGGCGTGCCGATGAGGTCGAAGCGCGCCGACGGCTGCCACGCGTGCACGAGATGCACCGTCGCGTTCGGCGCGAGCAGCGGCAGGGCGGTGCGTAGCGCGTGGGCGCTCGCGTCGCTGAAATCGGTGCCCGCCACCACGATGCGCGGCAACGCGTCGAACTCCGCGCTCACCGCGAGCACCGGGCAGTCGGCGTGGCGAATCGTGCGCAGCGACGTCTCGCCGCCAAGCAGCCGGTCGACCGGCCGATGGCGGCCCAGTCCCATCACGATCAGCGGCGCGCGAAGATCGTGTGCCGCGCGCGCTACGGTCCGCGGAATGCCGCCCCAGAACACCTCGACCGACCAGGTCGGGCCATCCGCCGCCGCCGCCCGCATCTGCTGCTCGAGAAAGCTCCAGCGCGCCAGACTCCGCTCTTCCTCGTAGTCGGGGGGCACGGGCAGGTTCGGCGTGTTCCAGAGATAGACGGCCACCGGCTCGATCACCGAGATCACCGCGATGCCGCGCCCGAGTCGGTGGGCGATGATCGCTCCCGCGCGGAGCGTGCTGTCGACGGCCTGACCGACGGCGACGGTTACCGGACCCGTGCGTGCCGACGAAACGTCGGGTAGCAGGGCGGCGTGGCGCGAGGTCGTGGGAGCGATGACGTCGGAGCGCATGAGACACCTGCGATGAAGAGGAGAAGCGACGTGCCGACCCATGCTTACGCTCGCCCGCGCGCGCGCGAGCGAGCATCAGGCAATGTCGGACAGCGCCGCATCGCCACGATCGTCGGGAGTTGTACGTATGAAAGTCGAGGAGTTCTGCCGACAGTGCAGATCGACTCCGCATCTAGACTTCGTACTCGGGCGCATCCCACGCCGCGCAAACGGTGCGCAGGAGGAAGCGATGTCGGCCGTCCAGAGTGAATCGTCGAAGCCCGCACTCGTACCGTTCGGTACGCTCTCCGAGATCTGTCGCGAGCTCGCATCGCGGCCGTATGCCCGCCGGGGCGTCCCACCGGCGGAGGTGCCGATCCGGGTGATGCTGGTGGACGATCACACGATCGTGCGATCGGGGATCCGCGCGCTGCTCCGGACCTGGCCGGACATCACCATCGTGGCCGAAGCCACCAACGGCGAAGAGGCGATCCAGATCGCGAAGCGGGCGCAGCCCCAGGTGATCCTCATGGATCTGGACATGCCCCGCACCGACGGCGCCACGGCCACGCGCGCCATCGCCGACGTCGCCCCGAACTCGCGCGTGCTCATCCTCACCATGTACCCGGAGCGTGAGCGGCTCGTCCCGCTGCTCGGCATGGGCGCCCGCGGCTATCTCACGAAGGACGTGGCCGACCGGGATCTCGCCGAAGCGATTCGGGTCGTGGCCGCCGGCGACGTCTACGTTCGTCCCGCCGTCGCGCGGGAGCTGGCGGCGTCTGAGGAGCCGGTGCCCGCCGCCCTCAGCGAATCGCGCCTGGGGTTCGGCCGACTGAGCGATCGCGAGCGCACGGTCGTGGGGCTCACCGCCCGCGGCTTCAACGGACCGGAGATCGGGCGGCAGCTCGGCATCACGGCGAAGACCGTCGACACCTACAAGCAGCGCATCGAGCAGAAGCTCGGCCTGACACATCGCACCGATTACGTGCGCTTCGCCATCGACGCGCAGCTCCTGAACGCCGGCCGTTAGCGGATCGCTACCCGGCCGGCTGGTCGAGGAAGGTGAGCAGGGTGCTGCCCTGCTCGCTCTCGATGCACAGTGCACCGTCCTCGCCCCGCTCGCCGTGCGACACGGCTACGCTCCGCACCCGGCCAAGCGTGCGCGTGAGGTGCGCCGCGGGATGGGCCGGATCGGCGAACATCAGCGACACATGCCGGTCGCGATGGTCGTACGTCGCGCCGAGCAGTGCATAGCCGCTCTCCTGCACCTGCGAGCCGAGCGACACGTCGTCGATCTCGAGCGCGGTGCGCCGCGACCGGTTGCGCTTGCTGAACGCCTCGAGCTCCTCGGCCCATTCCTCCGGTGCACGAAGAGTGGACGTGCCTGTCATGTGACGCTCCAGCCGAGTCCGTTCGGCAGGTGATGGTTCCGGAGCGATGAGCACGGAGCAGGGTGCACCGCGCAGCAGCGCGGTGGAAACGCTGCCCACGAGCAGACGCTCGACGAAGCTGTGTCCCTGTGCACCGGCCACCACGAGATCGGCGTTCAGCTTGTGCGCCGCATCCAGCACGACCGTCGCCGCGTCGCCCTCGCGCGCCGTGGTGATGAACACGAGCGAGCGCTCGCGGCCCAGCGCAGCACGCGCGCGATCGAACCGCGCCGGCAGTGCATGCTCGTATGCATCGTCGAGCGGATCGGTCTGCGTGGTCGGCATGAGCGGGATGTGCCGGTGCCAGGCGTGCAGCAGGTGCACCACCGCGCCGTCCGACAAGAGGGGAAGCGCCTGCCGCGCCGCGTGCAGGCTCGCCGGGCTGAAGTCGAGCGCGACGACGACGACACGCGGCGCCTCGCTGCAGTCCTCCGCCACGGCGAGCACCGGGCATGGCGAATGACGGATCGTGCCGAGCGTCGTTTCGGTGGCCAGGACGCGATTCGCCAGCGTGTGCGGACCCGTCCCCATCACGACCACGTGTGCCCGACGCTCCCGCGCCGTCGCCGCCACCAGTCGCTCGGGCTCGCCGTATCGCACGATGATCTCGGGCTCATCCAGGCCGAACGGCGGCGCGCCAAGCTTGGCGAGGCGCTCCTGCACCGACTGGCGCCGCGCGGCGAGCTGCTCGTCGATCGTCCAGGGCACCGCCATGACCTGCTCCGGATCGAATGCGTACAGGGGCGGCGGCTCGACGATCGACAGCACCACGAACGGTCGCGACTCGCGCACCGCCATCATGCGACCGGCCTTCAGCGCCGACAGGCCGGCTTCCGCCCCCACGGCAACGAGCACGCAGCGACGCGTCGCGCGGGTGTCATCGCGAGAGGGCTCGCGGGTGTATGACGTGGCGTTCGGCATCGCGTCCTCCTTTCGGGTTGCCACAACGATCGCACATTGGTGTTGGTCGAGCCGTCCGCGAACACCTGACATCGGCTGGACGGCGCGCCGCGCATCGTACCGGTGTCACCCGACGCACCGACCCGGAGGCCCCATGCTCACCGACCTGGAGACCGCGCGCCAACCGTTCAGCCGCGAACTGTCGCGCGCCCCGCTGCAGCTTGCCGGACGACCCGTGCTGCTGGCCACGGATGGCTCCCCTGCGTCGAACGCGGCCGCTCGCGTCGCGCTGGCGCTGGCCAAGCAGCACCATGCGGAGATGCACGTCGTCAGCGTGATGGACACGCGCCCGATGCCCGCCCCGCCCCCACTCGATCTCGCCGTCGCGATCACCGACGCCACGATCGGCGCCGAGGTCCATGCCGAACAGATCGAAGCGGTGCGCGCGAAGCTGAACAGCGTCGTCGGCGAAGTCGTCCCATGGAACGTGCGCATGGTGCTCGGCACTCCGGCGCACGCCATCGTGCAGGAGGCGCGTCGGCTTCGCTCGGCGCTCATCGTCATCGGGCTGCGGCGCCACGGCCGGCTGGATCGCGCGATGCAGGACGAGACGACCCTCGAAGTCATGCGGCGCGCTGCGTGTCCGGTGCTCGGCGTGGCCGAACAGGCCACCGCGCTGCCGACGAAGGTGCTCGCCGCCGTGGACTTCAGCCTCGCCAGCCTGGCTGCGACGCGCGCGGCGCGCGCGGTGATGGGCGACGGGGGAACGATCGTCCTCGCCTACACGCCGCCGGTGACGTACGATCTCCCCGACGACGGCGAGGCCGTGATCCATCGCCTTGGCGTGGAAGCGGGATTCTCGCAGTGCCGCGCCGAGCTCGCGGAAGCGGGGGTTCAGACCGACCAGGTCGTGCTGCATCGCGAGCTCTCCACCCCGATCTCCACGGCGCTGCTCGAGTACGCCGACGCGTCGAAGTGTGAGCTCATCGCGGCGGGCAGTGCGCGCCGCGGCCGGCTCGACCGATGGATGCTCGGCAGTGTGAGCACCGAGCTCGTGCGCGATGGGCGGCACTCGGTGCTCGTTGCGCCGCCGAAGGTCAGACCTTCCGCGACCCGGTCGCGCCAGGAGTGACGCGCGGGTGGGCGTCCGTCGGCGTGACCGGCGGCGCCCACGCGGCTTGCGTCGTGGGGGCGAAGTAGGGCAGGGCGATGCGCCGCAGCCAGAGTCCCGCGGTGAGGTGCAGCACGCCGAGGAACACGGCGAAGAAGGCGCCGAGATAGAGCGGCACGAACTCGGGCATGTCGCCGAGTGTCGTGGCGAACAGGCCGAGCGGCACGAATACGATCGTTACGCCGAGCAGGGTCCAGCGCGTGCGCGGCATGGGCCAGAGGGCCATCGCGAGCGCCGTCGTCATCATTCCGTACGCGATGAGCCAGATGGCGACGACGAACATCGCGACGCTCTGCGCCATGCGCGGGAGCGCGAACGTCAGCAGCCCGAAGCCGACACAGGCCGCGCCGTGGCCGACGAACACCGGCCACGCGCGGAAGCTACGGCGAGCGGCCGCGCCGACGTACACGTCGTACGCTCCGGAGAGCGCGACGAGCGCGCCGGCGACGGCCATCGAGGTGGGCAGCGCAACCTCGGGCCAATTGATGGCCGCGATTCCGAGCTGCGCGAGGACGAGGCCTCGCACGAGCTGCGATCGGGAGAAGAGGTCGACTGCCCGGTATGGCGTCATGGTGTGATGGCGACCTTGATGACCCCGTCCCGCTGGTGCGAGAACAGGTCGTACGCTTCCTCGATGCGGTCGAGGGGGAAACGGTGCGTGACGAATGGCGTGAGATCGACGCGACCGCCGGCGACGATGGACATCAGTCGCCGCATGCGCTCCTTGCCACCGGGGCAGAGGGTCGTCACGACGGAAAGGTCTCCGATCCCGGCGCCGAACGCGTCCATCGGAACGGTGAGCTTGCCCGAGTACACGCCCAGGCTCGAGAGTACGCCACCCGGCCGCAGCGCGCGCATCGCGCGCTCGAACGTCTGCTGAATGCCGAGTGCCTCGATCGCGACGTCCACGCCGCGCCCGCTCGTGAGCCGGAGGATCTCCTCGACCACGTCCTGCGTGTCCGGATCGAGCACCACCTCGGCGCCGAGCTGCCGGGAGATCGCGGCACGCGCTGGCACGCCTTCCACCGTGAAGATGCGAGCCGCGCCGCGGAGCCGCGCGCCGGCGGTGGCGCACAATCCGATCGGTCCCTGCGCGAAGATCGCCACCGTGTCGCCGATGCGGACGTTCCCGCTCTCGGCGCCGCCGAACCCCGTGCTCATGATGTCGGGGCACATCAGCACCTGTTCGTCGGTGAGATCGTGTGGAACCGGCGCGAGGTTGGCCATCGCGTCGGGGATGCGCACGAACTCGGCCTGACAGCCGTCGATCGTGTTGCCCAGCTTCCAGCCGCCGATGAGCCGGCCGCCGCACTGCGCGCTGTCGCCATCGAGGCAGAACTCGCACTGACCGCATGGCGTGATCGCGCCGGCGATCACGCGCTGGCCAATGTGGTAGCCGGTCACCGCGGCCCCCAGCTTCTCGATCACGCCGACAGGCTCGTGGCCGACGATCCGTCCACTGGCGACCGGATATTCACCCTTGAGGATGTGGACATCGGTGCCGCAGATGGTGGTGGTCGTGACGCGCAGCAGCGCATCGGTCGGTCCGATCTGCGGAATCGGGCGCTCCTGCAGCTCGATGCGGCCGGGCGCGACGAACACGGCGGCTTTCATCGTCGTCTGCGGGGCGCGATCCGGCGTGAGCGCGGTTTCGGGTGGAGCGGTGGGCAGGACGTGCGGGGTGGTCATGGCATTGCCTCGGGTACGAGAGACAACGCGAAGGTGACCATCCCGGTGCGCGAAAGCTGTCGCGGTTCCCCCGACATCACTCGCTAGACGGCGCGCCGCGCGCCACGCGCGCGCGTCGCGCGTGTGGCGAGCGCCTCGGGAAGAAGCGTCAGGCAGCGCATCGCGAGCAACGCGCCCAGCAGCAGGAGCACGCCGCTCCCGTAGTGCCGATGCCCGAGGGCGACGAGCACCCAGAAGAGCACGAGGAGCCAGGCGCCGACCACGGCCAGGGTATCACCCAGGCCGACGGCCGGCACGCCGCCCGGCCGCGCATCGGACACCCGTGGTGCGGCAGCGGCGTGGCCAGGATGCACGACGCGGATCTCGTTCGGCGGCAGGTGCTCCAGTCCGGCCACGACCGGCGCCGCCGGCGCGAGCGTCCCGACCGGTTCCACCGACGCCAGCGATTCGTCGCGCACCACGACGTGGCGCAGGGCGCGGCTCGCGACGTACAGCATCAGCAGCAGCGTCATGCCGCCGAACAGCGCGCTCGACGTGTAGAACGCGTTGCTCTGCGCTCGCAGGATCGCCGCGAAGGGCACGGCCATCGCGAGGGCGAGGGCCACACCCAGCACGCGCAAGACCAACGATTGATGCGACAGGCGCAGCGTCACCGCGCCGAGCGCCGCGGCCACGACGGTGGCGATGACCGACGTGGGTGGGGCAAACAATGGCCAACCGACAGCCGTTGCCGCGACCGGTGCGAGCACGCTCGCGAACAACAGGACGCTGAGCGTGCTTCGCTGGAGGCGGCCGACGTTCATCACCTGTCGTCGTCCGACTCGGCTGCGCCGGAGCCGCCATTGCCCTGCGCCGTGACCGCGCCGGACCGACTCTCCGTGTGCCGCACCTGTCCGCCGAGGAAGGCCGCGTACCCCATCACGCCGCAGCCGACGAGCGCCAGCGCGAGCGCGGCACCGGTGGTGCGCCGTGACAGCGCCCGGCGTCCGCGATGCATGCCGAGCACGACGAGCGAGAGCGCGCCGAGCGCCGCGACGACGATCGTGGCGACGAGCGCGGCTTCCTCATGTTGTTCGGTGATCGCCTCCGACACGCCGGGCAGCCGCTCGACGAGCTCTTCGGCCGGCTCGCCGGTGAAGTACACCACGACCGACACCGCACCGACGAGCGCCGCGAGCATCAGCGAGGCCCGTCCCAGCTCGTCACTGCGCCGGTACAGCGCGAACGCGAGCAACAGCGCCACGATGACGCTGCCGACGACGGGAAAGTGATTCAGCATGAGATGCAGGTGTGCGATGTTCATGGCGTCACTCCCAAGTTCCGGTAGAGGATGTACGCCACAACATCGCCGGTGACGGCCCCGCCGTCTGTCCGCCGAATCCTGTCATCCG
>DASSIC010000731.1:0-2982 GCA_035692325.1 Gemmatimonadaceae bacterium
CTGCTGCTCGCTGCCGCATGCGTCGCCGTCGCGCTCATGCCCTGGCATCCCGCTGCGTGGTGGGTGCTCACGCGGCTTCGCCTCGCCATCGAGCTGGACTGCGATGCGCGCGTGCTGCGTCGTGGCGTGCAGGCGCGCTCCTATGGAGAGATGCTGATCGACCTGGCCGGACAGTGCTCCGGATTTCGAGTGGGCGCGACCGCGCTCGCCGACAAGACCTCGCACCTCGAGAGGAGGTTGCTCGCCATGAAACCGAACAACAAGCGGTTCGCCCTCATCCGTGGCGGCGCGCTGTGCGCCGCGGCAGTCCTTTCACTCGCGGCGGCCTGTGAGGCACGTGTCCCCACGTCGGCGGAGATTCAGTGGATGGACGTGGCCGGCGCCGAGCGCACCGCTGCGCGCACCGGCTTGATCGACGCCCTTCACGGCGTGAGCACGGAGTTCTACGTCAACGGCGCCAGGGTCACCGCGGCCCAGGCGCACGCCATCCCCGCCACCGACATCGCAACGGTCGACGTGCACAAGGGGAAGAGCGCCGGTGACGCGTCGATCATCAGCATCCGCACCGTGGCCACGAGCGCGAATGGCTCGAAGTATCGCAGTGCCGGTCCGGACGGAGCGCCGCCGGCTGCAACCTCGGGGCTCAAGGGACTGCATGCCAAGATGATGTCGAGCCACGACGCCTTCAGCGGCATCGTCCTCATCGATGGCACGCGCGCCGATCCCGCCACCCTGCATCGCCTCGACCCGAACGACATCGTCGCGGTGGAGATCATGAAGGGTGCCGCGGCGACGCAGCTCTCGAGCGACCCGGCGGCGAAGAACGGGATCGTGAAGGTGACGACGAAGGGGGCCCGGTAGGCGCCTACTTCAGCATCGCCTTCGCGATCGTGTTGAGCTGCATGTTGCTCGTGCCCTCGTAGATCGCACCGATCTTGGCGTCGCGGTAGAACTTCTCGGCCGGGTAATCGGTGGTGTAGCCGTAACCACCGAACAGCTCGAGCGAGATGGACGTCACCCGTTCGGCGACCTGGGAAGAGAAGAGCTTGGACATCGCTCCCTCCATCGAGATGTCCTGACCGGCGTCCTTGAGCCGCGCGGCGTTGTAGACCATGAGCCGCGCGGCCTCGGTTTCCGTGCGCGCCTGCGCGAGCTGGAACTGGATCCCCTGGAATTCGGCGAGTGCCTTGCCGAACTGGTGGCGCTCCTTCACGTACGCCGTAGCCGCCGCGAGCGCGCCCTGGCTGATGCCGATCATCTGCGCGCCGATGCCGATGCGCCCCTCGTTGAGCGTCTCGATCGCCACCTTGTAGCCCTGGCCCACGGGGCCGAGCACGTTCTCCGCCGGCACCTCCACGCCGTCGAGGATGAGCTCCGTCGTGCTGCTGGCGCGGATGCCGAGCTTGTCCTCCTTCTTGCCGACCGCGAATCCCTTGAACTCGCGCTCGACGATGAACGCCGTGATCCCCTTGTATCCGGCGGCGGGGTCGGTGTTCGCGAAGACGATGTAGATCCCCGCTTCCGCGCCGTTGGTGATCCACATCTTGCGCCCGGTGAGGACCCACGCGTCGCCCTTCTTCACGGCTCGCGTCGTCATGCCGAAGGCGTCGGAGCCGGAACCGGGCTCACTCAGCGCGTACGCGCCGATCGTGTCGCTCGTGAGGCGCGGGAGGTACTTCGCCTTGAGCGCGTCGCTGCCGTAGCGGTTGATCGGGTAGTTGACGAGGGTGTTCTGCACGTCGACGACGATCGCGGCGGCGGCGTCGTGCTTGCTGATCTCCTCAACGGCGAGCGTCACCATCATGAGCGAGCCGTCAGCGCCGCCATACTGCTCCGGCACCTCGATCCCCATCAGTCCCATCTCGAAGTACTGCTTCACGAGAGCAGGATCGACCTTGCCGGCGCGCTCCATCGCCCCGACGCGGGGCTTCACTTCCTCGGCGGCGAAGCCGGCGACGGCGTCGCGAAAGGCGATCTCCTCTTCCGACAGGATGGTGAGCGGCGGGCGGGAAGCTGCAATGTCAGTCGACATGATCGTGAACTCAGGAGTGCCGAGGAGAATGTCATCCCGCAGGTGCGAGCGCAGCGAGTGACTGTCGGGATCTACGTGTTTGACGTTTGGCTGGCCAGAATGCCGAGATGCTAGATCCCGACACTCGCTCCGCTCGCGCGGGATGACACGTCGACTGGCCGGCAGCGGCACGCGTCGCCGCAGGCGGTGGTGGATTGCGAGGAGTGCCAGCAGCGGGTCGCTTCGTCGGCCGACATCGGACTGGCGACGGGGACTCCCGCTCGGCCGAGGATCAGCTCCGCGAGCTTTTCGTGCACGCCGAAGGCGCTCGTGACACGAACGTCGAGCGTGGGGAAGGGCGAGGCCGCTTCGGCGACGAGACGCGGGATGTCGCCGGTGGAGTGCTTGCCGGGCGACAGCATGTAGGGAAACACGATGAGCTCGGTCGCACCGGCATCGACGCACTGCTTCACGCCGGTGGCGATGGACGGTTCGGCGAGCTCCATGTGCGCATAGCGCACGACGACGTCCCGGCCGGCCATCGCCTGCACGAGATTCGCCATGCAGTCCATCATCTCGTTGGCTGCGTCGCGTCGCGAGCCGTGGTCGATCAGCAGAATGGCCTTCATGGAGCTCCGGTGGTGTAGAGACCGCATCGAAAGCTAGCGCGTCCGCGCTCGCTTCGTGTGCGCTCGGGGGGAGGAGGACATACGCCGGAAGCCACTCTTGACGTTCCCGCCGATTCGGCGTTTATTCGGCTCATGTGACAACCGGGCCGGGTCCGGCCGGCTCTCCTCCTCAGCCAAGGTGCAGCGATGTCCACCACGACCATGCAGTCCCGGAGTGCGCCCCCGCTCAATCGCCTCACGCCCGTCCTCATCGTCGACGCGGTCGAGCCGTGCATCCAGTTCTGGATCGAGCGGTTCGGACTCGTCCCCGAGAGCGAGGTGCCCGGTGACGCGGGGAAGCTG
>DASSIC010000732.1:0-2327 GCA_035692325.1 Gemmatimonadaceae bacterium
CTCTGTGGCGCCGACGTGACCGAGATGCCGACTGCGGTCGCGGCGGCGGCTTCGGTCCCTTCTTCGTTGACGTCGACGTAGCTCTTCTGCTTCACGTAGCTGATGAAGAGCCCGTTGGGCGCGATGCGCGAGAAATCCGCGCCACCGTCGACGAAGGCGTCGCGCATGCCAAGCGACTTCAGGTCGTCGTTCATCGTGCGCGACCATTCCATCCGGAAGCGTGGCAGGTAGAGATCCACGTCGACCGTGCGAAGCTGACCCATCGCCGTGGACCATGCCTCCGACTGAAGCGACGACGCCACCGCCTCGACGCTCGTGCCCGCCTGGGGTAGCACCACCGTCATCGTGAACGCGCTGTTGCCGTAGGGGAGGTCAACTGCGTCGTAGTCCGTGGTGCTCAGGTGGCCCATCGTTCCCGTGCGATGCATCAGTTTCGCCGGCTGATCGCCCGCTACGCCATGGAATGGCGCGTCGATCGTCTGTGCGGGGTCGAACCGCTCGCGCCAGCTGCCCTTGAAGTAGATGGCATTCACGAGCACCATCACGAGGTCCTGCTCGAGCGCATCGACGATCTTCGGAATCTTCTGCGCCGTCGCGGCGCTCACCCAGTCGTTGATCTTCGTCACCGACGCCGGGTCACTGAATACCAGGGCCGTGACCTGCGCGTCGAAGTAGTTGCGGCTCGTCTCGACGAAGCTCGGGTTCACCGCCTGGGTCTTGTCGTACCAGATCGAGTTGGCGATCCGCAGGTCGACCTGCGGATCGAGACCGCGCAGCATCGCGACGAGCCCCTTGTAACCGCCATTGATCTCCGCCTCGCTCGTCGTGCCGAAGCCGAGCGCCGAACGCATCTGGTCGTAGGTCGTGCCGGCGGCGCCGTTCATCGTCATGCCGAGCGCAAAGGATGCGCTGAGCGGCGACGTGAACACGTTGGAGTCCGGCGACGAATTGACGGCCTTGAAGAGCGAGAAGGAGAAGTCGTTGGCCGCGCCGACGATGCTCTGCTCGCCCGCCGTCAGCGGCCGCGGCAGGGCGTCGAGCAGGGGCGGTGCATCGCCCCCTCCCGGCTCCGTCGTGCCTCCGGCGCACGACAGCGTGAAGGCGAGCGCAGGGAGGAGGATGTAGCGAAGGATGGGCGCGGAACGAGACATGACGGGATCCGGTCGCGGGCTCGAGGGATTGGCGGCTGCGAACTGCCCAACCCAGGCCGAGGCGACGGGGTCACCGCGAAGGACGGTGAACGGTGAACGGTGAACCGTGACCCCATGAGAGCGAGTCACGGATCACGGCTCACGGGTCCCTACTTCGGAATGCTCACGTACTGCTCCAGCCGCGCCACCTCGGCCTTGTCCACGTACTTGCCGATCTCGCGGCGGAACTGGTCGATGCTCGTCCATGGGCGATACTCCCCGAACTCGCGCGCCATCCGATCGCCGACACCGGGGATGAGCTTCATCTCCTCCTTGGTGGCCTTGTTCAGGTCGATCGGCTTCCAGAGCTTGGCGTACAACGCCTTCTTGTCGCTCACCTGCGAGCCGATCGCCTTGTCGACGGCAGTCATGTCGGCGTAGGGGCGACCGGCGATGAGCTTGTCGGCCGTCGCGGCGGTCATCCCCGGCAGGGTCGCGAGCTGCTCCTTCGTCGCGGTGTTCGGATCGAGCATGGCGCCGCCGGTGGCGATGCTGCCGGTGGTCGCCGCGTCGGTGGACACGACGGCGGCCGCGGAATCGCGCGGCGTGACGCCGACGGCGGTCGCGGTCGCGGCGGAGTCGGCGGATGGCTTCTTCTCGGTGCTGCACGCCCCGACGAGAGCGGCGAGGACGACGGCGGTGCTGCGGAACGTTCTGGTCATGAGAGCTCCGGTTGAAGGTGTGATCCGCGCGTCAGCACGGGGTGGCGGTAGGTGTACACGAGGCCCAGCAGTCCGAGCTGCGCCATCGCCCCCGGGGCGAGCAGCGGCGTGGCGCCGCGCAGCATCTTCCAGATCAGCGGCCATCCATGCAGCGTGTCGTCTCGCTCGAGCGCCCACTCGATGTTGCCCTTGCCATGCAGGATCACGCCGACACCGCCCGCGAGCAGACAGAGCACCATCATCACGCGGAAGAACTGCAGGCTGCGCACACCAGGTCGCCGCCAGACGATCGCCGTCGCGACGAGCGTGAGCACCAGCAGCACGAGCGGTACCACCTGCCATACGGATTCGTAGTGCTTGAGCAGCAGCAGCTCCGGCACGAGTCCAATGGCGCTGAAGGCGACGAGAGCGAGCAGGAGACGGCGCATTCGGACGGGAGGACGGGAGGACGGGAGGACGGGAGGACGGGAGGACG
>DASSIC010000733.1:0-3549 GCA_035692325.1 Gemmatimonadaceae bacterium
CCATCGAGCGGCACGAACTCGTCGTAGATCTCGCGCACCCGGTCGGGTGACGTGCGGTTTCCCGACATGTATGCGCGCCAGATGACGACGCCGCCATGCGGCACGATCGCGTCGGCGAGCAGGTTCGCGCCGTCGGCGTGCGTGCGCTCGTAATCCTCGGGCCCCGGCTGTCCCTCGGCGTCCGCCTGGACGACGAAGCCGGCGAAGTCCGGGATGACCGCGTAGACCTCGTCCACCTTGTGTCGCCACCACTGCCGCACGACGGGATCGAGCGGGTCGGCGGTCTCGAGGCCGCCGATTTCGATCGGCGCGCCGAATCGGGCCGTCAGGAAGACGCGGATGCCGTATGGCCGGAACAGGTCGGCCAGTGCGGCCGCCTTGCGCAGATATTCAGGCGTGAGCACGCGTGCGTTCGCCCTGGGATTCGTCAGCAGCACGGCGTTGATCCCGATCGCCGCGTTGGCCCGCGCGTAATCGCGGTACCGGGGCGACAGGCTGCCGGGGAGCTGCGTCCACTCCCAGATCGAACCGCCGGCGTAGCCACGCTCCACGGTGCGATCGAGGTTGTCCCAGTGATCGAGCATGCGCAGCAGCACGCGCGGCGCACTCGCGATCGCGAGACGTTTCACGCTCCGTTCCGTCTGAAGCTGACGCAGCAGGGCGAAGGTGCCGTAGACGACGCCGATGTCGCTGTTCGCGGCGATCACGATGGCCGGCTTGCCGCGTACCGTGATCGCTCGAAGGAGATACCCTTCGCGGCCGACGGCTCGGAGGTCGGCGGTGAGCGGCAGCGCGGCGATGAGTGGTGAGCTCGCCCGCGTGCCGGCGATGATCGCCCCTGCACGCAACGGCTTCGATTCGATCGGAATGTCGCGATCGAGGAGGCCGCGCAGTCCGGACGCGAGCTCCTCGCGCACGATGGCGAGCGACGGTGAATCGCCTTCCACGACGATGTGCGAGATGGCCGCCCGGTACTCCGTCAGGCGCGCTACATCCGCGACCGCACGGTAGCGGAGCCAGAGATCGTATCCATCATCGGCGCGCGCAGGCGATCCGACGGACAACAGAAGAAAGCAGCCCGCCACGGTGCGCTGCACATGGAGGGCGAGACGTAAACGCATGCCGGACATTCTAGCCCGGTGTGCGCACCGCCACCACCGACGCGGCGCGCACCTGCTCGGCCGAACCGACTAGCGCAACACCAGCGGCGCGAGATCGTGGAAGCTGGCGATCGTCGCAAGGGCTTCGGGACGGCCCTCCTGCGCCACCACGCCGGAGAAGGACACGAAGTCATCGGTGCCGCGCGGCGCGAAGGCGGCCGAGCGGCGTGTGCCGACGAACAGCGTACGCCCTGCGGGCGCCCCAAGGCGATGCGGCGCCTCGGCCGCTTCGTCGTCGGGGCGCGCGGTGTTCAGGTCGCACCCGAGATAGGCGCCGATGGCGTCGAAGCGAAGCCGCGGCGCGTACAGCTCATTCGGGCTCACGCCCAGTGCCGTGGCCACGCCGAACAGCGCCTCGGCAGCGACGTCGCTCGCCAGGGTGACCGTGATGCCGGCGCGTCGAAGTGCGGTCGCGGCGTCGGCCACGCCTGGCAAGAGCGTCGCAAGATAGGCCGCTCCGAGCTCGTTGATCTCGGCGCGGCGAGGGCGCAGGAGCTTGAGCCGCGCGCGGACGAGGTCCGCCCAGCTCCAGCGCTGCGCAGCCGCTTCACGGTCGAGCGCGGCAAGCCGCTGTCCCACTTCCGGCTCACGCTGACGGATCAGCCACGCGAGCCCATCAAGCGAGGAGACCGTCGAATCGACCTGGAAGACGACGGTTTCCGGGCGCCGAAAAGGGGCATTGTGCCGCTCCACCGAATACGGCAGTGCGGCGCCGCCGGCGGTCGACGTGAGATCGCGTGCTGGTTCCATGGCCATCCCGTCCTGGGTTCACTGAGTTGCGTCATTCGCATGATGCAGAAAATCTGCGTGATACGCAACCCAACAACCGATTATTCCGTTCCTTGTCGGTAACGATTGGGTATCCGTTCGTGATTTCGTGCACGATCTGCACGAAATCGCGACCACTCTGTCAGCCGGTACGGTGGGTGCCCGGCACGAGGTCGCGGACGGCCGTACGGAGATAGTCGCCGGCGCTCTCTTCGCCGGGATCCCATTCCTCGAGCAGCTCGGCCAGATGCTCGCGTCTCGCCGTGACGAGTCGGTCCATGACATCACAGCCGGCGGGCGACAACTTCCGGCCGGGTAACCCATCAGGCGTACGCTCGCCAGTTACGATCAGCCCCCTGTCCTGGAGCTCGTGGAGCGCGTCATCCACCCGATCGGCATCGAGTCCCCGTCCGTGAGCGAGATGCGCCGGGTAGACGTCCGGAGAGCGATCGATCTGCACGAGAAGCCACGCTGCCAGAGGGGACAGCGTCTCGCCCGCGCGCGCGACGATGCGCGCGATGTGCTCTCGTTGGACGTCACGGTCCGCCAGCGCTCGGAAGGCGCCGACGAGCTGGGCCTGTGCCGCATCGCTGTCGGTGATCCGCCCGAACGCCCCGCTCGCCTCGGTGCCCTTGTCGCGCGCGGACTCCGCCACCGTCTCGCGGAGCGCGCGCTCGGGCAACAACATCGCGAGGGCGACGCCGAGTGCGCACACCACCGTGGCGACGAGGAAGACGGTGCCCAGCGACGCCGCGAAGGCGTCTGCGTACGCCGCCCGCGCGGCGGGCGCCATCCGGGCGAGCGCGGCCGACGTGGTGCCATGTCCCGATGCCGCTGCGAATCCCGGCATCGTGCGCGACAGGTTCGCGGCAAGGCGGCTGGCGAAGATCGCGCCCAGAATGGCCGTGCCGAGCGAGCCGCCGATGAGGCGAAAGAGCGTGGTGCCCGACGTCGCGACGCCAAGGTCTCGATAGTCGACGGCGTTCTGCACGGCGATCACGAGCACCTGCATCACCATCCCCATTCCGAGCCCGAGCAGCAGCATGAGGGCGGACGCCCGGGTCGTCGTGCTCGACGCGTCGAGCCGTGAAAGGAGGAAAAGGCCCACGGTCATCACCGCGGTGCCAGCGATGGGAAAGAGCTTGTACCGCCCCGTGCGGCTGATCACCTGGCCGGAGATGACCGACGTGACGAGCATGCCGAGCATCATCGGCACCATCTGGAGGCCCGACCGTGTCGGACTGGCTCCCTTCACCACCTGGAGAAAGACGGGAAGGTAGGTGACCGATCCGAACAACGCGAAGCCGACGATCAGTCCCACGACGGTCGCGACGAGGAAGGTCCGCTGCCCGAAGAGCCGGGGCGGCAGCACCGGCTCCGCTGCACGCCGCTCGACGACGACGAACAGTCCGAGCGCGAGGATGGCGCTCGCCATGAGTGCGAGCATGAGCGGCGAGGACCAGGGATAGGTCATGCCACCGAGATCGGCGATGAGCGTGAGCGCGGCGAGCACCACGGCGAGCAGCGCAGAGCCCGCGTAGTCGATGGCGTGCGACCGCCGCAGCGACTGCCCCGGAAGCGTCGCGGCAAGGACCACGAGCGACACGATTCCGAGCGGCAG
>DASSIC010000734.1:0-4303 GCA_035692325.1 Gemmatimonadaceae bacterium
CGATCGCCTCGCGGCAGCTGCGCGGGATGTTCTGCAGCCCGGCAAGGTAGATGATCACGTAGAAGCCGACGTTCTTCCACGTCACCATCACGGCGATCGCCGGCATCGCCGTGCGCGGATCGGTGAGCCACGGGACCGCCGGCAGCCCGACGCGCGCGAGCAGCGTGTTGATCAACCCGACGTCAGTCGCGTAGAGGTTGCTCCAGAGGATCGCGACGACGGCACCGGAGATCACCACCGGCAGGAAGAACGCAGCGCGCCAGAAGGCGCGCAGCACGAGGGGCCGATCGAGCGCGAGGGCCAGCGCGAGCGCTGTGGCGATCTGCAGCGGGACGTGAATGGCGAGGAAGACGAAGGTGTTCCCGACCGCGCGCCAGAACCGTGCGTCCGTCGCGAGATGCCGCACGTTGTCGGTGCCGGCGAACGACGGCACCGTCACCAGGTCCCAGTGCGTGAACACCAGCGCGATGGCGAACAGAATTGGATAGGCGGAGAAGGCGATCAGGAACGCCACGAAGGGCGCCGACAGCCGCCACCCCACGCGCTCCTCAGCGCGCATGCAGCGTCGCTCTCGCTTCGGCGGCGGCCTTGTCCAGCGCCTCGCGCACCGGCACGATGCCGTAGATGGCCGACGCTTCGTATGCCTCGGAGATGCTGTCGAAAATTTCCACCACGTCGGGATCCAGGTCGAGGTCGCGCGTGTGCTCCACGAAGGTGGCGTAGGTCGCGAGGGTCGGCCAGCGCGCCAGCGATCGCGTGAACCGCGGATCGGTGGCGAGCTCGCGGCGGTAGGGGAGCTGGCTCGCCTCCTCGATCAGCAGCCGGTCTGCCGCCGGCGAGGTGAGATAGGCGACGAAGCGCGCCGCGGCGTCGGGATGCTTCGTCGTGGAGAAGATGGCGATGCTGCGCATGTCGGCGAAGGCATAGCGATCCGCTGGCACCGTACCCGCCGCCGCCGGCACGGGCACGACGTCGTAGCGCAGCCCCGGCGACTTGATCGCGTCGAGCTCGCGCACGAACCAGGGGCCGATGATCTTCATCGCGACGGTGCCGTCGGCGAAGGGATCCCGCCCGAGCGCGAAGTTCGCCCGTGGCAGCACGCCCTCGGCGAATCCGGCGCGCAGCAGCTCGAGGGCCGAACGGGCCGCATCGTTGTCGAACACGATCGCGCCGTTCTGGACGATGGTGCGTCCCCCCGAGCTGGCGAGATACAGTGGGTAGAAATCGTAGAATCGCTCGTACCAGGTGGTCTTGAGCGGCGCCCAGAGCGCCCATCGGTCCAACCGTCCATCGCCATCGGTGTCGCGCGTCAGGCGGCGGAACGCGGCGAGCAGCTCGTCCTGCGTGCGCGGCGGCACGACGCCACGCTCTCGCAGGAGCCCGACGTTGTACATCAGCATTTCGGGATTCGTCTTCCAGGGGAAGGCGTAGATCCCACCATCCGGGAGCCGCAGCGACGCCAGCATCGCCGGCGTCGTCCGCTCGGCGAGCCGCGCCGCCGTCGCGACGCGATCGTCGAGGCGCACCACACTGCCGGCCCGGACGAGCCGCGCCAGCAGCGCCGAGGAGACGTTCGAGCTGACGTCGGGCGTGGCGTGCGCCACGATCGCGGCGAGCAGCACTTCCTCGGAGGAGCGCCCAGCGGGAAGGGGCTGCACCTTCACCTGCACGTCGGGATGCTCGGCATTCCACTGCGCCGACAGTCGCAGCGCGACGCGGGTCTCGGTCGGATTGGCCGCCGGCCAGTAGGTGAGTGTGATCGGCGCCGCCGCGTTCGCGCCCTGCTCGATCTCCACCGCGCTCGGGAGTCGCTTCACGACGACCTGCGCGCCGTCCGGCCCCGCGTACTCGCGACGTCCAGGCACCGCGGCCAGCGAGACACTCGGCGCGCCCACCGGCCGATAGCGTAGATATTCCGATGCATCCGGATCGGCGGCGACGCGCTGCAACGCAAGGAGCGCTTCGACGGTGGACTCGGCGCCCGAGTTCCGGTTCACCTTCACCGGCGATGGGCCGTCGATCCCGTCGAAGGTGCGACCGGTACGATCGTCGTACATCGCGACACCGGCCTCGTTCGCGCCGAGGAACCAGGCGGCGGTGAGCCCGGCGAGCATCGCGTAGCGTCGCTCGCCAGTGGCGTCCGCGATCGCGAGGTATCCCTCGACGATCGAGCCGAGCCCGTATGCGATCTGCGGATACCACGTGACGGTGCCGTTCGGCTGGACCAGCGCCGGCGCGCGCCCGGCAAGCAGGAAGCGGCCCCACAGGGCATCCGCCTCCTGGCGCGCGGCGGCGGCGAGCTCGGGGCGCCGCAGCACGAGCGAGGCGGTGGCGAGCGCCTCGGTCGACCGCGCGCCCCACGCATGCCACTCTGCGTCGGGACGGTCGAGCCGCGCGCCCCAGGGCGCGATCTCGTCGGCGCCTCGGGAGAGGGGCACCAGCAGATCGGCCATGCGCGATGCGAGCGCCGCGCGTGCTGCCGACGGTTCGGCGCGCTGGAGCGCGAGCAGTCCCAGCAGCGCCTCCGACGTCGCCGTCGCCGACCCACCGAGCAACCGCCCGGCATTCAGGTCGCGCGCGATGCGCGCCTCGGCGCGATCGAGCACGGGGCGCAGTGGCACGAGCGCAGCGGAGTCGCGCGGACCCAGCACGCGGACGGCTTCGCCCAGCGCCCACACGCTGCGTGCTCCCCAGAAGCTCATGCTCTTGCGGCTGCTTGGCGCCTCGCGATTCGGTCGGCCAGCGCGGTCGACGAAGTTCACGAACTCGCCGTCGCCCTGCTCCATCGCGGTCACGAACGCGAGCAGGTCGAGCGCGTCGCGCCGCGCCAGGGTGTCACCAGTGGCGGCGTAGGCGCGCAAATAGACGATGGCCGCGCGCGCAGCGTCGTCCACGCTGGCGATCCCTTCGTAGCCGTCGCGTGCCGGTGAGCCCGTTGGCTCGTAGTCCGGTGCCTCCGCGTAGAGCGCAACGGCGCGAACGGGACGCCCACCAATCACGATGTCCAGCCCGAGGTGACGCAGGTGCTCGAGCGAGAGATGCAGCGGCGCTTCCCGGGGCGGAGCCACCGTCGCCGGATGCTGCCCGCACCCCACGAGCAGCAGCAGCGAACAAAGTGTCATCCCGCAGGAGCGGAGCGACTGTCGGGATCCACTGTATCCGCGCTGTGGCTGGCCCTCGCGCAGGGACAGTAGATCCCGACACTCGCGCCTTCGGCGCTCCTGCGGGATGACGGGTGGCGTCACCGCGGCTGCCCTCCCTCGCCCCGTTCGATCGCGCCGGCGAGATGCGCGAGCAGCGCGCTCAGCGACACGCGGGCACCCGCGACGGACACGTCTGCGGCGCCGTAGTACACCGTGAGCTCGTCACCGCGCTGAACGAGTCCCTGGGGAAACACGACCCGCACGCCGGTGCGGAAGTTGGCCATGTCCACCTGGGGGATCGCCTCGCGCTCGATCTCGTATGGCGCCTCCGGCGTCAGTGCCGGAGCATCCGAGACGTACAGGACTCGCTCCGGCCGCTCGAGATCGAGGAGGCACCAGCCCATCGAATAGACGTTGCCCTCCTCGATCGATGTCGCGCCATGGAAGGGAAAGAGCCAGCCCAGCTCCGTCCGGATCGGGGGCGCGCCGGCGCCGACGCGCGAGCTTCGCCAGGTGCCGGGGCGAGGGCCAAGCAACACGGCGCCATGCGCCGGCCATTCGTCGTCGAGCGAGCGCACGCTCACCTGTTCGACGCAGGGCATCGGCCGATGGAGAATTCGATAGCGGCCGTCGATCCGCTCCGGAAAGACGACGCAGTTCTTGTTGTCGCCAGCGACGCGCGGGCCGTGGCGCACGTAGCGCTCCGGCGCGAGCAGGTCGTCCGTCGTGATCAGGCAGACCCGCGGGCCGGCCGGAGAGTAGCCGGTGTAGGTGATCGCGTAGCGACCGTCGTCGGCGAGCCAGGTGATGCGCGCGTCCTCCACGCCCCACTCCTCATAGGGCGCCACGCGTTCCACCGCGGGGCGGATCCGGTCGAAGTGCTCGCCGTCGTCCGACAGCGCGAGCGAAAGGGAGGAGCGCCCGGTGTCCGTCTCGAAGACGCGTACCAGCAGTACCACCTGCCCGCTGCGGTGATCGATCGCCGCGCCGGCGTTGAATGCGCCGCTCGCGCGAACGTGCGCGATCCGCGACGGGTCGACGACCGGGTTCCCGCGCAGGCGCTGCAGTGCAGGGGGAGGAGTCACGCGATATGCTGTCCCTCGGCGCGTGTCGAAGCAAGCAGGCGAGTCCTCGCTGGCGGGAGAAATGCATCGCGGGGG
>DASSIC010000735.1:0-3132 GCA_035692325.1 Gemmatimonadaceae bacterium
CTAATCTGATCGCACCGAGGCCGAGTCATGCGGCGTAGATCAAAAGCTTCGACACGGAGGACACGGAGAACTGCGACAGCCACGGAGGGCACGGAGGAACGGCAAGAACACTGAAACTGCAACTGCTGAAAACAAACCACAGAGGACACAGAGGACACAGAGAAAAACACGAAGAGCAACGACAAACCCTTTGTTCTTGCAGTTGCAGTTCTCTGTGTCCTCTGTGCTCTCTGTGGTTTGTTCCAAGCCGTTGACCGTGCCGATAGAAGTATCCCGAGCGGCTCCGTGGTTTGTTCAAGCCGTTCGACCGCGGCGATAGAAGTGTCCGAGCGGCTGTCCTCGGCGGGGCTCACTCAATCTCGATTCCCACGACCTTCGGGTCCGCCGGCGGGTAGCGGAGGCGCAGCTTCTTCAGGCGGTCGGCGATGGTACGCGAGACGAGGTAGTCGCGCACGTCCTTGTCGTCGGCGGGGACGACGTACCATGGGGCCCACTCGGTGCTCGTGTGCGAGAGGGCGCCACGGTAGGCCTTGGTGAAGTCGTCCCAGCGGTCGCGGTCGTCCAGGTCCTCGACGCGGAACTTCCAGTTCTTCTCCGGGTCCTCGAGCCGCTCGAGCAGCCGCTTCTTCTGTTCGTCGCGCGAGACGTGCAACATGAACTTGAGGATCACGACCCCGTTCGACGTGAGCATCTGCTCGAAGTCGTTGATCTGATCGTAGCGCGCCGACCAGACATGCTTGGGCACGAGATCATGGACGCGCGGCACCAGCACGTCCTCGTAGTGCGAGCGGTTGAAGATCCCGATCATCCCGCGCGGCGGCACCTGCTGATGGATGCGCCAGAGAAAATCGTGGCGCTGCTCCGCCTCCGTGGGCGCCTTGAACGACGAGACCACGCACCCCTGCGGGTTCACCGCAGTGAACACCTTGCGGATCGTGCCGTCCTTCCCTGAGGCGTCGCGCCCCTGGAGGACGATCAGCAGCGCGTAGCGGGCGTCGGCGTAGAGCATCTTCTGGAGCTCGCCGATGCGCTCCACCTGCTCCTCGGTCGCGTCGTCCAGCGCCTTCCCCGACTTCATCGGGCCACGCACCAACGCGTGGTCGTCGTCGAGGTGGATCGAGTGCTTGTCGGTGACGGGCTCGAGCTTCATGGGCCAAGGTTAGCCCCAGGCCTCGAGGATCGGAACAGGGACCGACGGGCAACTGCCTTCATCGCGGATCTTCGCGGATGGTTTCGCGGAACCTCGCGGATCACCGTTCGGCCCGAACTTCGCATCGATCTCTGGGATTACCTGCCGTCAGCACCGCACCGTCGGTCCCATCCGTCCCCGAACCAGGATCCGTCCATGCTCGCCACGATGATCGACACCGTCGGCTACGCCGCCCAGAGCGCCGATGCGCCGCTCGGCCCCTTCTCCTTTGCGCGGCGCGAGCCGGGCCCGACCGATGTCCGGATCGACATCATGTATTGTGGCGTCTGCCACTCCGACCTGCACACCGCGCGCAGCGAGTGGGGGCCGTCGGTCTATCCGTGCGTGCCGGGGCACGAGATCGTCGGACGCGTGCACTCCGTCGGCGCCGAGGTGAAGGGATTCAAGGCCGGCGACCTCGTCGGTGTCGGCTGCATGGTGGATTCCTGCCAGGAGTGCGCGAGCTGCGCCGAGGGGCTCGAGCAGTACTGCGAGAAGGGGATGGTCGGCACGTACAACAGCCCGGACAAGCACACCGGCGGCGTGACCTACGGCGGATACTCGAGGGACATCGTCGTCGACGAGAAGTTCGTGCTGCGCATCTCCGACAAGCTCGATCCGGCCGCCGCGGCGCCGCTCCTCTGCGCCGGCATCACGACCTGGTCGCCGCTGCGCCACTGGAAGGTGGGCAAGGGCTCGAAGGTCGGCGTCGTGGGACTCGGCGGACTCGGCCACATGGCGATCAAGCTCGCCCACGCCATGGGCGCGCACGTCGTCCTCTTCACGACGTCGCCCAACAAGGCGGCCGACGCCACGAAGCTCGGGGCCGACGAAGTGGTGATCTCGAAGGACGCGAACGCGATGGCGGCCCGCGCCGGCACGCTCGACTTCATCATCAACACCGTCGCCGCGCCGCACAACCTCGACCCGTTCCTGCAGGCGCTCAAGCGCGATGGGGTGATGACGCTGGTAGGCGCACCCGCCGAGTCGCATCCGTCGCCGACGGTGTTCAACCTGATCATGGGCCGCCGCAGCCTGGCCGGCTCGCTCATCGGCGGAATCGCCGAGACGCAGGAGATGCTGGACTTCTGCGCCGAGCACGGGATCACGTCGGAGATCGAGATGATCCCGATCCAGAAGATCAACGAAGCCTACGAGCGGATGCTTCGATCGGACGTCAAGTACCGGTTCGTGATCGACATGAAGTCACTAACGGCTTGAACTACTACTGAAGTACCTGGTACCGAGTACCTGGTACGAAGACCGACGAACTGGCCACGCTAAATCGGAGCCGTCCAAGCAGAGGCGCGTCCGTGCATTGGAGGGGCGCGACTGCTGGTCCGGGTACGGAGTACCAGGTACGTGGTACTTCAGTGCGCCGTTCTAGGCGAAGGTCTGAAAGAGCGCCCGCACCAGAAGCACGGCCACCACGACGGAACCAACCGCCAGCAGCACCAGAGCCGCGACCGTCAGCCACACGACGGCGCGGCTCGCGCGTTTCGTCGATTCGGGTTTGCCGAGGTGCCGCTCGAGCAGAGCAAGGTTGCGCGAGTTGGACTTCCAGCCGGCGTCGAACAGGTCGCCGATCACGGGGACGGTGCCGCCCACGGTGTCGATGACGACGTTGCCGAGCATGCGCACGATCACCGTGGTCGGTGCGCCGAGCTGCGAGGCGAGCAGGACGACGTAGCCGCCGAGCGCGGCGCCAGCGACGTCGCCGAGGCCGGGGATGAGGCCGAGCACCGGATCGAGGCCGAAGCGCATGCTGGTGCCGGGGACGCGCACGGCGTTGTCGAGCAGGTTGGTGAGTGTGCGGGCGCGGGCGAGCGGATCGTCGGTCGGCATCAGGCTCCCTGGGTGGCGATGGTCTCGAGCGTTTCCCATCGCTCGGTCAACTCGGCGATCTCCGATTCCAGCGCCGCGATGCGTGAGCGGGCCGCGCT
>DASSIC010000736.1:0-2406 GCA_035692325.1 Gemmatimonadaceae bacterium
TGCTCCCTTCGAGCGCGTACTCGGTGCGGTCGCCGATGCGCCAGGCCACCGTCGTCAGCAGGTTGTGCTTCGACGCGATCGGCTTGGTGCCGGTGTTCATCAGCATGAAGCAGCCGGTGCCGTAGGTATTCTTCACCATGCCGGGCTTCGTGCACGCCTGGCCGAACAGTGCCGCCTGCTGGTCGCCGGCGATGCCGGCGATCGGGATCGGGGTGCCCAGAAGCGCGGTGTAGCCGTACACCTCGCTCGACGATCGCACTTCCGGCAGCATCGACCGCGGCACGCCGAAGATCTTCAGCAGCTCGTCGTCCCAGTCGCCCTTCGTGATGTCGTACAGCATCGTGCGCGACGCGTTGCTCGCGTCGGTCACGTGCACGGCGCCGCTGGTGAGCTTCCACACGAGCCACGAGTCCACCGTGCCGAATGCCAGCTCGCCCGCCTTCGCCTTGGCGCGTGCGCCCTTCACGTGCTGGAGAATCCACGCGAGCTTGGTGGCGGAGAAATAGGCGTCGATCACCAGGCCCGTCTTGCGACGAATGACGCGATCGAGCTTGCGCGCGCGCAAGCGGTCGCAGATGCCGGCCGTGCGGCGGTCCTGCCACACGATCGCGTTGCAGATCGGCACCCCGGTGATGCGATCCCACACCACCGTCGTCTCGCGCTGGTTGGTGATGCCGATGGCGGCGACGTCCGACGCCTTCGCGTTCGCCTTGGTGAGCGCTTCCGCCGCCACCCCCGCCTGCGACGACCAGATGTCGCTCGGGTCGTGCTCCACCCAGCCGGGCTGCGGGAAGATCTGCGGGAACTCCTTCTGCGCGACGGATACGATGGAGCCGGCGTGATCGAACACGATCGCGCGCGAGCTCGTGGTCCCCTGGTCCAGCGCGAGGATGTACTTCATGACGGCCACAGGATGCGATAGGTGAACGCGGCGAGCACGCCGCCCACGGTGGGTCCGACGATGGGGATCCAGGCGTAACCCCAGTCGGAGCCGCCCTTGCCGGCAATCGGGAGCACGGCGTGCGCGATGCGTGGCCCGAGGTCGCGCGCCGGGTTGATGGCGTATCCGGTCGTTCCGCCCAGCGAGAGGCCGATGGCCCACACGATCACGCCGACGAGCAGCGGGCCGATCCCCTTCGCGAGGTCGGAGCCCGGCACGAAGTTGCCGGGCGACAGCACGCCGAGCAGCGCGAACACGAGCGCGAAGCCGCCGATCACCTCCGCCGCGAGGTTCGCGTAGCGCTGGCGGATCGCCGGCATGGTGGAGAAGACGGCGAGCTTGCTCTCGGGGTCGGGCGTCGCGCTCCAGTGCGGCAGATACGCCAGCCACACGATCACGCCGCCGAGAAATCCGCCGGCGATCTGCGCGGCGATGTAAAGCGGCACCTTGGCCCACGGAAAGGTGCCGATGGACGCGAGGGCGATCGTGACCGCCGGATTCAGGTGCGCGCCGCTGATGGCGTTCACGCAGTAGACGGCGATCGTGACGGCGAACGCCCACCCGGCCGTGATGACGATCCAGCCGGAGTTCTGCCCTTTCGTGCGGTGCAGGACGACGTTGGCCACGACGCCGTCGCCGAGCACGATGAGGATCGCGGTGCCGAGCAGCTCGGCGAGGAATGGCGACACGGAGGGGGGGTGGGAGAGGGGCGAATATGGCGACGGATCGGGGTCGGGGGAACTCGGCTATCCGCGTAGTCGACCGAAGGGCATACTAATAAGAAGAAGGAAGCTGCACTTCAGTACCTGGTACCGAGTACCAAGTACCCGGACCTGCGGGCTGCCACCTCCAATGTGCGGACGGCGCATGCGGTCGCGACGCCGACGGTGCGTGGAGGGCGGCTCCGATTTAGCGGAGCTTGGATGTCGGTCCCGGTACTGAGTACGAAGTACCTGGTACATCGGTGGGATCTTCTTCAAGGAGCCTCCATGCTCACTGTTCCCGCTCCGGTTTCCACCTCGGTCGTGCCCTCCGGCACCCGGGTGAACTTCCTCTCCGCGGTCCTCACCCTCGGCGTCGTCGCCGTCGGTGGCGTGGGACTGCTCGTCGCGCACAGCGTCGCGGCCATCGTCACTGCCGCCGTGCTCGGCCTCGTGGCCGGGATGGCGCCGCAGGTGGCGCAGCAATGGGAGCGCGCCGTCGTGCTCCGGATGGGGCGCTTCGACGGATTGCGCGGCCCGGGATTGTTCTGGCGGATTCCCTTCGTCGACAGCGTCACGGCGTGGGTCGATCAGCGCGTGATCACCAGCCCCTTCGCGGCGGAGGAGACGCTGACGTCGGACACCGTGCCGGTGAACGTCGACGCCGTGCTCTTCTGGATGGTGCACGACGCCGAGAAGGCCGCGCTGGAGGTGCAGAACTATCCGCAGGCGGTGAGCTGGGCGGCGCAGACCGCGCTGCGCGAC
>DASSIC010000737.1:0-3575 GCA_035692325.1 Gemmatimonadaceae bacterium
CTCTGTCTGGCGGGCGCTTGGTGCTCTCGTCGTCGTGCGTGCGCGCTCAGCCAGAACTCCTGGAGGAGTTCGACTTGAGGTCGAGCGCGAGGTTGGCGACGGCGGACGAAAGCGTCATGAATGCAAGGTGCGTTGTGTTTGCATGCTTGTCAATCGTACTGTCATCCCGACACTCGCTTTCGCTCATGTGGGATGACAGGAGCATTACATCGCGTTCGCCAGGTCGCGCACCGCCGCGGCCATCGCGCGCACGCGCGCCGCATCGGCGGCTCCGGCGGCGTCGCCATCGAGTTGCGACGCTACTGCGTTGAGCGCGGCGCGACGCTCGGCACCGTTCAGCTTCTCGGCTGCGTTCAGCTCGGCAGCAATCGCCGACGTCCGAGCCGTCGCCAATCCGTTGCCACGCACGAGCTGGTCCAGATACGACCGCACCACCGGGAACGCCGCCGGCCAGACGATCTTCGGCTGCATCTGCGGGTTGAAGGTATCGAAGTGCACCAGCTTCGCCGCGTCGATCTCGTTCTGCGACAGGTACTGGCTCGGCGTCAGCTCGAAGATGTCGAGACCGCGCGCGATCTCCGAACCGATGATGTGGCCGTTGTACCAGTAGCCGGCCCAGTATCCCGCGGTCACGAGCTTCGTCGCGTCGACGGGTCCGCGGTCGAAGTAGGCGATCTCGTACGGGTGATTGGCGTCGGTGAAGTCGATCACGTCGAGTCCACCCTGATACCACCCCTGCACCATGATGTCGCGGCCCGGCACCGGCACGAGCGAGCCGTTGTGCGCCACGCAGTTCTCCATCTTGCTCTGCGCCGCGGGCATCTTGAAGTACGCGCCCTGCGTCAGCCGCCCGTCCTTCAGCGTGAAGATGGCGTCGCCGCCCCAGTCGATCGGATCGTCCGAGCGGCACTTGGGCTGTGTGCCGCCGCCCCATTCGTCAGTGAACAGGAGCTTGGTGCCGTCGTTGTTGAAGGTCGCCGAGTGCCAGAAGGCGAAGTTCGTGTCACCCACCGCCTGGAGACGCTTCGGGTTGATCGGATCATGGATGTCGAGCAGCAGCCCGTAGCCACCGCATGCACCGCCGGCGAGCCCGATGGCCGGATAGACGGTGATGTCGTGACACTGATTCGGTCCCGTGCGCACCGCGGGTGCGGCACCAGCCGGAGCGGGACGCGGCGCGCGAGCAGGCGCACCGGCATCACCCGGCGCGGCGCCGTGCGCATGCGCGGCGGCGAGATCGTTGAAGATGCGCGCATAGCCCACGATCTTCGCCTCTTCCGGGTGCGCGAGCGGCACGCGGATCACCTCGACGCGGAAGCGCGAGGTATTCGCCGAGTCGATCGGGGCATCGAGGCAGCCCGCGAGTTCATCAGCCGAGCGGACGCCGGCCGAGCCGGCGACGTAGACGTAGACGATGCTCTTGTCCGTCGGATCCGGGACGAGCGTGTGCGTGTGCGATCCGCGGCAGGTCTGCACGTCGGCCACCTTGCGTGGGTTCGCCATGTCGGAGATGTCGTAGATGCGCACCCCCACCATCCGGTCCGGGCTCACGCGATCGGCGATCCCCTGCGTGCCGCAGTCGGTGCGATTGCCGGTGCTCTCCGATGAAAGGAAGAGCAGGTTGCCGTAGATCGACGGGTCGCCCTGGCCGGTGGCGCACAGCACTGCCTTGCGCAGCACCGGGCTCGCCGGATTGGCGATGTCCCAGATCTGGAATCCGCTGAAGTTGCCCTGATAGACGTAGTTGCCGGCAAAGGCGAGATCGGAGTTCGCGAAAGTCAGCCCTCGCGCTCCACCCTCACCCTCGAGCAGGCTCGGCTTCGCCGAATGCGACACGAGCCGCATGTTGCTGATCGCTTCGGCGGCGTCGGTCATGCCGGCGCGCAGTCCCACGCGTGGATCGGTCGTGGATGCCACCCGTGCCGCTCCCGGTGCGGACGTCGAGCCGACGCCCGACGTCGCACACGACACCGCCGACATCGCGCCGGCGGCGAGTGACAGGGACCCCACCGACCACCGCATGAACCGCCGACCCGCGCTCCTCGTGCTCTTCATTTAATTGCGCTCCCCGTGATGGTTGCCAGCATGCCCTTCATGCGCTCGATCTCGGCACGCTGATCGGCGTCGACGCCGGTGGCGTATCCGAAGATCTCCGGCGTCTGCCCCGCGCCGGGTGAATCGAACAGCTTCGCCACCATGGTGATGGCGCCCTCGTGGTGCTGGATCATGTCGACGAGAAAGAGCCGGTCGAACTCGACGCCCCGCGCGGAATCGAGCGCGGCGAGCTGTTCGGCCGACAACATTCCCGGCATGAGCATCATGTGGCCGGGCATGCTCATGTCCATGCCGGCGTGCGGGTCGTTCGCGTCGGGGACGCGCTCGCCGCGATCGCGCAGCCAGCTCTGCATCATCTCGATCTCGTCCGCCTGCGAGCGGAGGACCTTCCGGCAGAACAGCGCGACCTGCGGGCTCGCGCCGTGCGTCGGCGCCATGTTCGCCATCACGAGCGCCTGCGCGTGATGGCCGATCATCCCCTGCATGAACTGCACGTCGGCCGCTGTATACCGCGGGCCGCTCGGTTTCGCTGCCTGGGGCGACGCATCCGCAGTGACGAAGAGCAGCGCTGTCGTCGCAAGGACGAGAACCGTCTGTATCCTCACCAACCACCTTCCTGTGGGTCGAATTGATTCCAGTAAAACGCTCGGGCAGGCCACTCAGTCGAAGTGGGACGCGGATCGAACGGATTGAAACGGATCATGTCGATCTGCTCCGAGAAGACTCGGTTTCCGTGCACCGGAACTCAGCCCTTCAGCGCACAAGAGACATCTCTTGATTCGAGGATGTGAGATTGGCGCTCCGACGGTGGTCCGAGGCACTATCCGTATCATCCGTTCCATCCGTAGCATGCGTCATCCCTTCGACTGAGGGGCCAGCGAAGGCGAAGCGGGACTATGCCAAGGTACGCCGGGGTCCCGCAAACCGCTGCCGGGCGCGGCCCTTGACGCATCAAAAAAACCTGCTAGATATCGGACCATGGCCACCGCGACCCGCGACATCCCCCGCATCGCCCAGCTCTGCAACGCCCTCGCCGACGAGGCGCGGGTGGAGATCGTGGCGCGGCTGCTCGACGGCGAGAAGTGCGTCTGCGACCTCACCGATGCGCTCGGTACCGGCCAGTCCCGGCTCTCCTACCACCTCAAGGTGCTCAAGGACGCCGGGCTCGTCACCGATCGCCGCGAAGGACGCTGGTCGTACTACACCCTCGCCCGCGACGCCTTCCTGGAAGTGGAAACCCTGCTCGGCGGCCTTCGCCCACGTGCCACCCGCGCGCTGAAGGTGAGCTGCTGCTGACGCTGTTTTTTTTCACTGATTCATCAACTTTTCTTGCTGAGGAGGATCCCATGAGCACCACGACCGGCATCCCGACCACCGACACCACCGACCTCGGCGCGCTCCGCTCCACCGTGCAGGCGCGCTACGGCGAAGCCGCGCGTCGCGTGGCCGAAGGGCAGACGGGCGCCTCGTGCTGCGGACCAGCCAGCGAATCGAGTGGCTGCTGCGGCTCCACGACCGAG
>DASSIC010000738.1:0-4281 GCA_035692325.1 Gemmatimonadaceae bacterium
GTGGGAGCCGATCGTCGGCTACTCGCGCGCCGTCCGCGTCGGCGACGTGGTGCACGTCTCGGGCACGACCGCCACGGGTCCCGACGGCCGGATCGTCGGCGTGGGAGACGCGGGGGCCCAGACGCGTCAGGCGATCGAGAACATCCGTGCCGCGCTGCAACAGGCCGGCGCGCGCCTCGAGGACGTCGTGCGAACACGCATCTACGTCACCGATATCAGCCGCTGGGAGCCGGTCGGACGCGTGCACGGCGAGTTCTTCGCCGACATCCGACCGACTACCTCGATGGTCGAGGTGCGCGCGCTCATCGATCCCGAGATGCTCGTGGAGATCGAGGCCGAAGCGATCGTGACCGGCGAGGAATGAAGAACGGGCGGCGCCGAAGCGCCGCCCGTGTCGTTACGGATTGATCGGGAAGGGTGCGTTGCGGATCACCTCACCTGGCGACCGCCAGCCTCCCGGCGGCTCCCGCTGGGTAGAGGGCTGCGGTGCTCGCGGACGAGCCTGCGAGGGGACCGGCTCCGGGGCCGGCTCCTCCGTCCGCACCTCAGCGGGTGCCACTTCCGCCGCGCGAGGCGCCGGCTGCGCCGGCGCGGGGGCGGCGCGCTTCGCGCTCTTCACCACAGCGGTGCGGCCGCGCACGGCGCTCGGCGCACGTGACACCGTCGGCGACTTGGGCGCGGCCACGGCACCGTTGGTCCGCTCGGCGGCGGACACGACGTCGATCCGGCCGTTGGACGTGCCCGCGAGCTGCACGTCCGTCCCGCCAGCCTTGGCGAGGTCCTGCTTGAGATCGTCGCTGAGGGCGGGCTGCTCCGACGAACGAGAGCAGGCGGCGCTGACCAGAAGGGCGACGGAGGCGATCGTGAGTCGGAGTGGGTTTCTCATGTCCCGATGTACCCCGTCACGGGAAAAAGTGCCGCAGTCCGGCACGATTCTTGGCGAGCTCGACGGTCCGCAATCTCAGCGGTTCGAGCTCCAGATCCGGCTGCCACCCTTGCCTGCGGCGATCGAGTCCATCGTCCGCCGCGTCACCACCGACGTCGTGTGCTCCTCGGTGACGTCGCGCGAGGAGTCCGCCGTGTCGTCGCGGTGCTTGATCAAGAGCCACTGTGGCCGGCCGGGGCGGTTCATGCGCACCAGCACCCATGAGCCGCGCAGCCGCTTGCCGTGCAGCGTGATCTTGAGGTCACCCTTCGCGTAGGCTCGCCGCAGCGACTCCACGCCCCCGCCATCCTCGGCCTCGTACGTCCCGCGATCCCAGAGCATCACCGTCCCTCCGCCGTACTCTCCCTCCGGAATCGTTCCCTCGAAGGTGTTGTACGAGATCGGGTGATCCTCGACCTCCATCGCGAGCCGCCGCACCGACGGATCCAGGCTGGGTCCCTTGGGTACGGCCCACGACTTCATCACGCCGTCGAGCTCGAGGCGAAAGTCGTAATGCAGGTGACTCGCCGCGTGCTTCTGGATGACGAACTCGAGCTGCTTCCCCTTCTTCTTCGGGACCGTCCCGGCAGGCTCGCGCGTTCGCGAGAAATCGCGCTTCCGATTGTACTCCGCCAGCGGCGTGGACGCACTCGCCTTGGACACTGGCTTCTTCGCGGCGGTCTTCTTCACTGCGCGCTTGCTCGCCCCCTTGGCGAGCGGGCGTTTGGTCGCCACGCGCTTCTTCGCCGCCACTCGCTTCGTGGACGCCGGCCGCTTCACGCCGCGCTTGGTCGCTTTTCTGGTCGCCATGCAGGGACGAAGTGCCAAGACCGTGCCCGTGCGGTCTCACGTCCCACGTCTAGTAATCCACCGGTCGCAGGTAGCTCTCCCCGATCGTCGACGAGCTGACCATGGCCACTGTGGGAAGCCGGCGCTTCCAGTGCGTGGTCGACAACCGCTTGAACACCAGGGCGACCTCTTTCTCGTCGAAGCCACGTGCCACGAGATCGTCCGGCGAATAGCCGCTCAGCAGCCAGTTCAGCAGCTCGTCGGCCTTCGCATAGCTGATCCCGAAGTCGCTCTCGTCCGTCTGGCCGACCACCAGGTCCGCCGACGGCGCCTTGCCCACGATCACTTCAGGCACGCCGAGGTGACGCGCGAGCGCCCAGACCTGCGTCTTGAAGAGATCGCCCAGGGGATTGACCGGCGGCGAGTCGTCGGCGTGCCAGGTGAAGTAGCCGAACAGCCGCTCCGTCTTGTTGCCGGTGCCGATCGGAATGGCATGATGCTTCGCCGACAGGTCGAACAGCGCGATCATGCGCATGCGCGCCATCACGTTGCCGCGGCGCGAGGCATCCGCGTCGGGCTCGTTCGCCAGATACCCGTCCACCGCGGGCGAGATGTCGAGCGTGCGTCCCTCGATGCCGAGCGCGTCGATCACGAGCTGTCCGTGCTCGAGGCTCTCCTTGCTCGACGTCCGATACGGCATGCGCACACCGATCACGTTCGTGGCGCCGAGTGCGCGCACGGCGAGCGCAGCACTCACCGCGGAGTCCACGCCGCCCGAGATGCCGAGCACCGCCTTCTGGAAGCCGCGACGAGTCATCTCGTCGCGCAGGAACTGCACGAGCCAGCGCTCCACCATCGCGGGATCGATCTCCAGCGGCGCCGGGCCGATGTGCGGATCGGCCGCAACGACGGGGACCGAGGTCGACACGGCTACCCGACTCGCCGGGCGTGGCTTCGCGGCGGCGCGAGCGCCCTCGGACTCGCCGCTGTCGCCCATCACGGCGGCCAGCTCCTCCATGCCGTCGAACGCGAGCAGATGCGGCGTTGCGGCATCCACCTTCGCCAGCGCGTCGCGGAGATGGGGCGCCATCGTCTCGAGGTCGGCGATGAGCGGCATGTCGGCGCGCGCGCGGGTCACATCGGCAAGATCGAGCTGCGCCACGACGAGCGCCTCTTCCCACAGCGGCCCCCGCACGCGGAGATCGCCCTTCGGACCGGCGATCATCGCACTGCCGGGGAACTGCTTGCCCCCTTCGCCGCCCACGAGGTGCGCCAGCGCGACGTACAGGCCATGCTCGTCGGCCATGTCACGTGCGAGGCGCTCCCACCGCGCCACGCTCGCCGGTCCCGGCACACCGTCCTGTCGAGGCCACGCACCACGCGCCGGCGGCGCGGTGGGCACGATGATCAACTGTGCGCCGTCCAGCGCCGCGATGTTGCCCGATAGGGAGTGCCACACGTCCTCGCATACGAGGATCGCCGCGCGGCCCCACGGCGTGTCGAACGCGCGGATCTCGTGGCCCGGCTCGACGAACCGTGCTTCGTCGAACATGCCGTAGGTGGGCAGGAACACCTTGCGGTGGACATGGCGCACCAGTGGCGTCGCCTCGCCGAGGGACAGGTAGATCGCGCTGTTGTACAGCTTGTTGCGCCAGATCTCGTAGAAGCCGACGCACACGTCGATCGGGGGGCCCGCGTACAGCCGGTGCAGGTCGGCCGCGAGCCGACCGGCGGTCACCGCATGCTCGCGCACCCCACCCTCGAGGAAGTAACCGCTGAGCGCGGTTTCGGGGAAGCAGATCAGCTGCGGACGCTGCTCGATCGACGCCGCCTGCGTGATCAGGGCCACGATCCGGGAGAGATTGTCCCGATAGTTTCCCTTCTTCGGTTGGAACTGCGCGAGGGCGAGCGTGAGGAAGAGAGCCATGGTCCTTAAAGCTCGCGCCATGGATGGGTTCGTGGCAACGCCGGCTTTGCCGTACCCCAGCCGACTCCCGATCGTCAACCGTACGATTCCCATATCGCCCGCGAACCGGCTCCGCCCCTCAGGTGTATCTCCGTTCCATGTCATTGCGTCTCCCAGCCTTCGTCGCCGCCGTCGTCCTGTTCGCGGCGCCCATCGCCGGTGCCCAATCCACGGGCGAGCCCTGGCAGATCGTCCCGCAGCCCCAGACGTCGCTCGTGTTCGCCCGCGACGGCTCACTCATCGGCGAGATCGGGCGCGAATCGCGGACGTCGGTGTCCATCCGCACGTTGCCCAAGTACGTCGGCCAGGCGTTCGTCGCGGTGGAAGACCACCGCTTCTATCAGCACGACGGCGTCGATCTCATCGGTGTCGCCGGCGCCATCAAGGGCAAGATCCTCGAGGGAATCACCGGCGACAATCGCGGCGGGGCGAGCACGATCACCCAGCAGCTCGTCGGGAACATGCACCCCGACCAGATCGACCGGCGCGACATGGGGCTCGGCCGCAAGCTGCGCGAGCAGGCCGCGGCGCGCGAGATGGAGAAGCACTACTCCAAGGAGCAGATCCTCGAGGGGTACATCAATCAGATCAACTTCGGCCA